>VGRQ01000173.1 GCA_016875315.1 Deltaproteobacteria bacterium
CCCCCAGGTGCCCCTCCCCCGCGGGCGGGGGAGGGTGGCCGAAGGCCGGGAGGGGGCCGCCGCCGCGCGAGCAACAGCCCCGCGAGGACCATGGCCCCCGCGCCAGGCGCGCCCGTTTGGCAACCGCACCCCCCCGGCGCCTCGGGCCGCGCCAGCGTGCCCGGCGCGTCGCCGTCGCCCGGGGTCGAGGAGTCGGTAGTGCCGCTGTCCTCGGTGTCGACCGGCGGCGTGTAGCCGGGGACGAGCGCGCCGAGCACGGCGGTCGCGACCTCGGCGCGCACGTCGGCATCGTCGATGGCCTCGAAGGGAAAGCCGAAGAGCGCCACCGTCCCCTGCATCGCGGCGGCGCTGCTGCCGTCGGGGTACTCGGCGATGACCGTGCCCTCGGCGTCGAGCACGTCGGCGTACTCCACCGCGTACACCCCGTCGAAGCTCATGTCGATGCCTGCGAGGATGTCGCGACCGCTCGCCGAGGTGCAGTCGCAGTCGTCGCTCGCGTAGCGGGCGCCGAGCACCTCCTCGGCGAAGGCCTGCTCCTCGGCGTCGCCCTTGGCGTCGAGGTCCCACAGGATCTCCGCGCCGGTGGCCCAGAGCGCGCCGCCCCCGCCGACGAAGTCGCGGATCGTCGCCTGTTGCGTGTCGGAGAAGCTCGCGTCGACGGTGCTTTCCTCGGCAGCGGCCCACACCACGGCGCGGTAGTCGCCGAGCGCGGGCAGGGCCTCGTCCTCCACGCTGTCGAAAGGCCAGCCGAGCGCGTCGACCGCGAGCGCGTGCGCCACGAGGATGTCGCCCGCGTTGAGCCGTTGCAGGTCCATGCGGCGCACGTCGCCCACGCTGCCGCCCACGTCTTCCCAGGGCAAGAGTCCCGTGTCGAGCCGGTCGAAGGCGTTCACCAGCAACACCGGCGGCTCGTTGCCTCGCCGCGCCGCCACCACCGAGGACGGGAAACTGACACCGCCGCTGTTCACCGCCACCACCCGCGCGAACACCAGGTCGCCAACGTCGGCGTCGATGTCGAACTGGAGGCCATCCACCTCGGTTCCTGCCGTCCACGCGCGGCCGTCGGCGGAGAGCTGCACGAGGTAGTGCTCGGGCTTGTCGCCCCAGAGATCGCCTGACCAGCCCTCGGTCCAGCTCAGGCGCAGGCCGTCGCCGGTGTTGAGTAGGGACGGGTAGAGCGGCGGCTCGGGGAGGAAACGCACGGCGTCGCCCTCGAAGTAGCGGGCGATGGCGCGGTAGATGGCGCGCGAGGCGTCGATGCGGAAGGCGGGGTCTTTCAGGATCTCGATGTCGGCCTCGGTGTCGTGGAAGGCGATCTCGATGAGGGCGGCCGGCATCTCGTCGTTGAGCGAGGGGTTCACCTCGGAGAAACAGTCGGACTTCGTCCCCCGGTCTTGCCAGTCGGGGTCCCAGGCCTGGCCCACGGCCACGATCTCGGCCTGGAGCAGCTCCGCGAGCAGCTCGCTGCCCTCGGTGGGGGCCCCGGCCGAGCAGTCGCGGTCGTAGACATACACGCCGGTGCCGCGCGCGTCGCACTCGTCGCAGGCGTTGCTGTGCCAGGACACGTACAGCGCGTCGGCCCGCGAGGGGTGCTCCCAGGCGGCCCACAGGGCCCGGGAGGAGGGGTCGGAGCCGTTGCCGTCGCCATAGGGGTCGTACACCGACTCGGGCGCGCCGTTGAACTGCGTGGCGAGGATGGCGCCTTCTTCCCAGCGAGGGCGCCCCGTCGTTTCCCCGTGACGCTCGATCACCCCGGTGCCGCCGCCGATGCGCACCGCGTCGGCGCTGGCGGTTCCCGACAGGGGGGTCAGCGTGACGATGAGCGTGTCGCCGGCCTCGAAGTAGAGGGTGTCGAGGTAGCGCCAGGTGGAGCCGTGGGCGGTCTGGTCGATCACGCGCTCCAGGTCGATGCCCCGGGCGGAGAGCGTGTACAGCGCCTCGGTGCTGAGCGAGCTGTCGGCGTCGTGAGCCACGTGTACCGCCTGCCAGCCGGTCTGCGGGGCGCGCAGCGTGAAGGTGGCCACCGAGCCCTCGGGAACGAGGCGCGTGGAGCCAGACTCGAAGGGGTTCTCGCCGAAGGCCCACGTGCCCCAGTCGGCAAAACCGTCGTCGCCGGTGCCGAAGCCGCTTCCCGACTCCGCGTAGGCGTTGCCGTCGTCGTTGTCGGCGATGGCCCAGCGATCGCCGTGGTCGCGCTCCTTCACCATCCACACGTCGGCGCCGGCGTTGTGTAGGTAGGGGGCGAGGGACTGGTTGGTGGCCTCGGGGTTGTGGAAGTCTTCCACCGTGTCGAAGAGGTTTCCTCGCTGGGTGGAGAAATCATCGAGGCTGTCGTACCAGATCCAGCCGTGACACTGGGAGAGGTACACCTCGGTGCCCGCCAGCGCGCCGTCGTTCTCCCCGGGCAGGTCGAGCGGGAAAGGGGGAGCCGCGAGGGCGAGCGAGGCGAGCCACATCTAGTCTCTCCGCACCAAGACGAAACAGAAGGGCAGCTCCATCTCCCGGGCCCAGGGCTTACCGATGCACACGTGTCGCGACACCCGTCGCATGAAGTCGCGAGTGCCGTTGTAGACGAAGAGCTGGAGCCCCCACCAGTTGGGCACCACCTTCGGCCAGCTCGCCGGCACGGCGTCGTCGGGCACCTGGTAGTAGTCCACCACCCAGGCGCCGCGGGCCTCCCAGTCCACGTGCCCGCGGGTGGGCACGAGCTGGAAGTAGCCGGGCCCGATCACGCCCTTGGCGTCGCCCTCGTTGTAGCCGAAGAGGCGCTCCTCGCCCGCCGGCGGGCGACAGAACACCTTCTGGAAGCGCCGGGCAAAGGCGGGGAGGGGAAGGGAGTTCCAGCCGTCGTGGGCCACCGGTTCCAGCGGCGCCTTGTCGCCCACGAAGTGGGCCGCGTCGATGGGATCGCCCTGCACCGAGAGCTCCCACAGTCGCGACAGGTCGGCGAGGCCGCACTCGCGGGTAGCGGCCACCCGGGCCTCGTGGTCGAGCCCGTCGAGCAAGGTGCGCACGTCGTCGTAGGTGGTGTCGGGGCGGCGGAGCAGGGGCGCGAGAGGCATCGTGCGGGGTGCTAACTCAGCACTCGTCGAATTCAGGGCGTGTAGGCGTCGCCGTGCCCCTCCACCCCCACCGGCAGCGCGAAGACGCCGCCCCGGTCGCGGTCCATCACGTAGAGCAGCTCCGGGTCCCAGCCGCCCACGCCGTTGCCCCAGTGCAGGTTGGGGATCCACGAGGAGCGGAGCTTGGCCGCCAGTTGCGCCTCGGCGCCCTCGGCGTCGAAGCGCCAGACCATGCCCTGGATGTACTCGGTGACGTAGAGGTTGTCACACGCATCCACGTTGATGCCATCGAGGCCGCCGCGCTCCGAGTAGGTGTAGCCGCCGGGCAGGCAAACGTTGTCGCCGAGCCCGTACGCCGTCCCGTCGCCACAGACGCCCACCGAGGGGAAGAGCTCGTGGTCGATCTCGCAGGTGCTCCCAGCGGCCTGGTCGATGCAGCCGGACTCCATGCCGTCGTAGTAGGACTGCCAGTCGTAGCAGGCGAGCACGCCCTCGTAGGAGGTGTAGCAGGTGCCGACGACGCCGTGTACCTCGCAGCTCTCGCCCTGGCGCTCGCCGACGCAGGCGCCGATCCACTCGGCGTTGGTGTGGGGGCAGAACAGGCCGTCGGCGCCCTCGGTACACGAGGAGCTCACCTGGGCGTCGAAGCGCTCGGTGACGCAGCCGTCGCCCGCGGCGAGGCCGTCGCAAGCGCCGGTGTCGTAGACCATGGCGCACTCGAGGTCGCCCTCGTCGTCGACCGCGCAGGTACCAATGCCGTAGCCGTAGTACACCGGGCACTCCGAGCCCTCGCCGTAGGTGGCGCACCAGTCGGGCGGCACCCCGGGGGCCTCGGGCGTGGTGGCGTAGACGCGTGGCTCGGCCCAGTCGTCGCCGTCGCGGTCGACCGCCCAGGCCACGCCGGCGCCAAAGCTCCCCACGTAGAGGGTGTCGTGGCCCACCGAGAAGGTGACGCCGTTGGGGTTGTAGAGGTTCTTGGCCACGGTGGTGTAGTCGCCGCTGTCGGGATCGATGCGGCGCACCCGGCCGGCGTTCTGCTCGGACACGTAGACGAAGCCGTCGTAATCGACGTCGAGGCCGTTGGGGTACTCCAGCCCGCTCAGCACCACGGTGAGCTCGCCGGTGGACGGGTTCACGCGGGCGAGGTTGCCCTTCTCCGCGTCGGCGAACACGAGGTCGCCCCCGGGCAAGAAGCGCATGCCCGCGCCGAAGTTGGTGGCGTTGGGGAGGATCACCTTCTGCTGGCCGAGCTGGTCGATGCCGAGCAGCGTGCCCTGGGCGTCGAGCGCCACGAGGTAACCCTCGGCGTCGAAGGCGAAGTCCTCGGAGCCCTGGAAGCCCGACAGGTAGCTGGCGCTCACCGGCAGCGCCGCCGGCTCGCCGCAGCTCTCGGGCTCGGCGGAGTCGCCGGTGTCGGGCTCGCCGCTGTCGCGACCGGGTTTTTCCTCCACCTGGGGCTGCGCGGGGTCGCAGGCGAGGAGCGCGACTACAAGCATGTCTGCGTGGCCAGGTCGCAGGGGTGTCCCGGGGGACAGTCGGCGTTGGTGGTGCAGGGCGTGTGGCCCTCGACCTCCACGCTGATGGGCAGCTCGTGGGCCACCAGCAGGTCGACGCAGCCGCCAGTGGCCGTGCCCCCGCCGAGGGTGGTGCTGTCGGCCGTCTGGCGACGGAGGCTGGCGCTCGGGTAGCCGGTGACGCCCGCCCCCATCACCGCGTCGATGACGCTGGACGGCACGGTGGCCTCGCCGTCGTCGTCGAAGTGACACACCAGCGTGACCGGCGTTTGCCCGTGCTGGTCGATGTTGAGCGACAGTCGCACGCTGGTGCGCACCGCGCTCGCCGGGGCGTCCCAGCTCACCACGAGGTCCTCGCCGCTGGCGACCGACCATGTCGTGCTGGTGGGCTCGAGCATGTCGGGGCCCACGCCGTGCAGGGTGAAGGGCTCCACGGTGGCTCCGCTGGTGGTGAGCTCGATGAGCTCGCCCGCCGTCCACGGGGGAAAGTCCATGTCGGTCTTGAAGTAGCGGTAGCCGGGCGAGGTGGCGGTCATCACGGCAGCGGGGTCGATACCCGCGATGGTGACCGTCCCGAGGTCCTGGGCCACCGGGTACTCGATGCAGGTGCCGTCGAAGTCGCACGTCTCCTTCGAGTCGCAGGTGGGGTCGCAGTAGGGGTTGTTGCGCTTGAGCAGCGTGCAGTCGCCCTCGGTCGCGACGTTTTCCAGCACGGTGACGGGCACCACGCCGTTGGTGACGGTGCCATCGACGATGGCGTAGCTCTCGTAGGCCTCCACCACGAAACCGCCGTAGTGCGTTTCCAGCGGGCACTCGCCGAGCAGCGCGACGGTCTGCGGATCGCCGGTGGGATCGGGCACGCCGGTGTCGGCGGGGGTGGAGGAGTCGCCGGGAGGCGCGGAGCCAGGGTCGCAGGCGAGGAGCAGGATCGGGAGCACGGGCCAGTATGGTCCCGCGCCGCGCAGGGCGCAAGCGCGTGGATTAGCCCTTGTCGATGTTCCTACTCCTGCTCGGTTGCCCCCCCGTCCCCGGCGACGACAGCGCCAAGGACGCCCAGGACAGCGTCGCCGATTCCCGCGACAGCGGCGAGGCTTCCGGGCCCGTCGACACCGCCGGCGACTGCGCCGACGCGGTCGAAGAGTGCAACGGCCTCGACGACGACTGCGACGGCTTCACCGACGAGGGCGTGGCCACCACCTACTACCGCGACGGCGACGACGACGGCTTCGGCGATCCCCTCGGCGCTACATCCCTGTGCGAGCCCGTCGAAGGCTTCGTCGACAATGGTGGCGACTGCGACGACACCGACGCTGATGTGTACCCTGGGGCCGAGGAGCGTGCGAACGAGAAAGACGACGACTGCGACGGCGAGACGGACGAGGACCTCAAGGAGATGAGTTTCACCTTGAGTTGGAGCGGCGACGGCGTGACGGTGAGCATCACCGACGGCAGCGGCGACTACGACTTCGGCATGGCCGAGACGGGCGCGGGCGACCTCGGCTGGTTCGGCGAGAGTTGTTTCATCGGCAGCCAGCCCTGGGGCTACGACGACTACGGCTGGGACGTGTGTCACACCCTCGGCGCCACCGGTGGTTTCGTGGAGTCGGTGTACCCCGACATCGACGAGGTGCGCGACGGCTACACGCTCTTCCCCGAGGACCTGGAGCCGAAGATCACCTACTTCCTCGGTGATGAATTCGGCCAGTGCTGGGCCTGGGGAGACGACGCGAGCTACTACTCCTCGGCGGGCTGCTCGACGCCCTGACAGTCCCACCCGGCGCGCACGAGGTGGGCGTTGCGGTCGACGTCGCCCACCTTGCCGTCGTTCACGAAGCGGAGCGCCGCCACGGTGTCGCCCTCCAGTGGCCACCGGGGCCCGCGCACGACGCCCAGCGTGGCCGGGAGCGCCACCTCGGCGATGAAGGGGGCGGCGTGGACCTCGATCTGCGCCGCCTCGCCGCCGGCCCCGTCCGACCAGCCCACCAGCACGATCGCGCAGCGGCCGTGTAGCTCCACGGGCAGCGTGTGTACGCGCGCCCCCCACCAGAAGTGGATGGTGTCGCCCTCGCGCAGGTTGCCGGGGACGTCGTAGGCCAGCGGGGCCGGGAAGGCCTCGAGGTCGAAGAGCGAGAGACGGGCCCCGGGGAAGCTCCATTGTTCCACCAGCAGGCTGCGCTGCCCGTGGCCGGTGATCCACTCCTCGCGCACCTGGTGGGCCTGCGCGAGCCACATGCGACGGGCGCTCTCCCGGGTGGGCGGCGGTTCGGCGGTGTCGGTGATGTTCGCCTCGGCCGGCACGTAGTGGCGCCAGAGGTTCGGGTGGTTGGCCACCACCACGTCGCCGGGCTTCAGCTCGGCGGCGAGCGTGGCCCCGGCCAGTCGCCAGTCCTCGCCGGGCGGGTCGACGTAGCTGCCTCGGCCGGCCACCACCGCGCCGGCCGCGAGGCCCAGGCCGGCGAGGGTCCACGCGGGCAAGGGCCGCAGGCTGCCGATGCCGGCGGCGGCGCAGGCGATCATCACCGGGAGCAGGGCGATCGCGTTGCGGTCGCGCAGGATCGGCGCCGCCACCCAGCCCACCACCTGGGGGAGCAACACCAGCGCGACGCAGTGGGCGCCGAGCAGGGCGGCCGCGCGCTCGCCACTTCGCGCCAGGGCGAGCGCCGCGCCGAGGGCGAGCACCGCCGCGAGGGTGGTGGTGTTCGAGGCGAGGGCGAACCAGGTGCTGGCCACGCTGTCGGCCGCGCCCTCGGGGTACCACGGCGCCTCGGTGTAGCTCCGGGCCTGCCCGAGGAGCCGGGGCAGCCACGGCGCGAGGCCCAGCACCGCCGCCCCCACGCAGAGCGAGAAGGGCCGGAGCTCGTCGCGCTCGCGGGTGCCGACCAGGCACTCGAGCGCCAGCCAGAGCGCGTGCGCGGCGAGCACGAAGAGGCCGAACACGTGTACCCAGGGCAAGGCCACGGCGATGGCGGCGTAGGCGATCCAGCGGCGGGGCGTGGGCGAGGCGAGCAGGGCGAGCCCGCACGTGGCCAGCGCGGCGAGCAGGGCGTTGGACCGGGCCTCGCGGTCGAGCGTGACCAGGAACGGCGCCACGGCGGTAATCCAGGCGGCCACCAGCGCGGCGCGGTCGCCCGCGAGGCGGCGCGCGAGCAGCGCGGTGGCGAGGATCGTCGCGAGGCCAGCCAGCGCGGAGGGCACTCGGAGGGCGGCGTCGCCGTTGCCGAAGAGGCTCGTCCAGAGCCGGAGCAGGCCGAAGTAGCCGGGCGGGTGGACATCGGCGGCGAGCTCGTCGACCATCGCGCCCCAGCTCTCACGGGCGATGGCTCGCGCGGTGAAGAGCTCGTCGAGCCAGAGCCCGTTGCGGTCGAGCGCGCCGAGGCGCAGGCTCGCGCCCACCGCGAGCGCGCCCGCGAGGCCCGCGCGGAGGCCGCGGGGCACCTAGCGAAACTCGCCGCCTGCGAAAACCCTTCCTGGGGGTAGCTCCAGCCAGTGTACCCACACGTCTTCCACGGGCACCCCGAGGCTACTCGACACCGAGCGCGCCACCGCCTGCATGCCCTGGCGTACCTGTTCCTCGCTGCGCCAGGCACGGGCGCGCACCGTGACCACCGGCGAGTGGCCGTGAAAGTCACGACGCTCGCCGCCCACCGACACCGCGGCCACCTCGCAGAAGTACACCCACACGTCGTTGGCGTCGCAACCGATGGCGGCGGCGAGGTCGGCGGGCAGGGCGGCGAGCAACGGCCCGGGATCGCCGGCAGGAGGCTTGAGCGACTCGACGGTGACGACGGGCATGGGAACTCCGGACGCCGGCGCCGCTTATCCAGCCCCGGCCTAGCCCACGGACAGCAAGCCCGGGTTCTCCACGTAGGCGCGCAGCGCCTGGAGGAAGCGGGCGCCGAGGGCCCCGTCGATCACGCGGTGATCGCAGGTCATGGTGAGCTTCACGCGGCGTTGCACGGCGAGCTGCCCGTTCACCACCGCGGGCACCTCCAGCGCCGAGCCCACGGCGAGGATGGCGGCCTCCGGCGGGTTGAGGATCGCGGTGAACTGGTCGATCTCGAACATGCCGAGGTTGGAGATGGTGAAGGTGCCGCCGGTGTACTCCTCGGGGGCGAGCTTGCCCTCCTTGGCGCGGGCGGCCAGCGCGCGTACCTCGGTGCCGATGGCGGCGAGGCCCTTCTGGTCGGCGTCGCGGATCACCGGGGTGATCAGCCCCTCGGGCAGCGCCACCGCCACGCCGATGTCGACCGAGCCCTTCCGCACGATGCTGTCGCCCGTCCACTGGGCGTTGACCTCGGGCACGTCGCGGAGCGCCGCCGCGACGCAACGGATGAGGATGTCGTTGACCGAGACCTTGATGTCGCGACGACCACACGCTTCCTTCAGCGCGACGATCTGCGTCGCGTCGAAGTTCGCGGTGAGGTAGAACACCGGCACCTGCTGGTGGACCTCCGCCAGCCGGCGCGCGATGGTCTTGCGCATCTGGGTGGCGCGGACCGCCTCGTCGGTGCGACGGGCGGGGGCGGCGCTCGGCCCCCCCACCACGTCGGCGGCCACGATGCGCCCACCCGGCCCGCTCCCCTTGAGTCGCGACACGTCGATGCCCAGCTCGGCGGCGCGAGCGCGCGCGAGGGGCGAGGCCATCACCCGGCGGGGTGGGGCCTTGTAGCTGCCACGTGGCTCCATGAAGCTGTCGT
>VGRQ01000174.1 GCA_016875315.1 Deltaproteobacteria bacterium
GAGCCGTCGCCAAGGCGCGTTATCGAACGCGCCTTGGCCCTGCCGAACGCAGCTTGCGGAGTTCGGCAGGTTGGCGGCGGTAGGGGGGCGACACCGGCGAGGTGTCGCCCCCCCTTTCACGTTAGACTCCGCGCGCCATGGCGGAGATCACCAGCACCATCGCGGGCGGCGGAACCCGGCAGATCCACATCCGCCGCGCGCGGCTCACGGCGGTGAATGGCGGCGACCAGGGCAAGACCTGGCAAGTCGACCGCGACCTCATCCGTATCGGCGCCCGGGCCGACAACGACGTGGTGCTGACCGACGCCACCGTGTCGCGACAGCACGCGGAGATCGTGCGTAGCACGCAGGGGACGATCCTGCGCGACCTCGGCAGCACCAACGGCACCTTCGCCGGCCCGGTGCGCGTGCGCGAGGTGTACCTTGCCCCCGACACGCGCTTCCGCGTGGGCAACACCGAGCTGGCCTTCACCACGCACGACGAGGTGATCGACATCGCCCCCTCGATGTTCGACCAGTTCGAGGGCATGGTGGGGCGATCCATCGCGATGCGCGAGGTGTTCGGCGTGCTCGAGCGCGTCGCGCCCACCGAGCTCACCGTGATGGTCACCGGGGAGACCGGCACCGGCAAGGAGCTGGTGTCGCGCGCGCTCCACGCGCGTTCGCCGCGGAGCAAGGGCCCCTTCATCGTGTTCGACTGCGGCGCCGCGCCGGAGTCGCTGGTGGAAAGCGAGCTGTTCGGGCACGAGCGCGGGGCCTTCACCGGGGCGGTGGCGGGGCGCGAGGGCCTGTTCGAGGCCGCCCACGGCGGCACCATCTTCATCGACGAGATCGGCGAGCTACCGTTGGAGCTTCAACCGCGCTTGTTGCGCGTGCTCGAGCAACGCGAGGTGCGCCGCGTGGGCGCCACTCGCGCCAAGCCGGTCGACGTGCGCGTGGTGGCGGCCACCAACCGCGACTTGCGACAGGAGGTGGCCGCCGGGCGCTTCCGGGAAGACCTGTACTACCGCCTCGCGGTGGTGGAGGTGCGCCTGCCCGCCCTCCGCGAACGCCGGGAAGACCTGCCGATCCTCGTCGATCACCTCTTGCGCCGCTCGGCCGGCAATCGCACCGTGCGCGGCATCGATCCCGAGGTGCGCGCGCTCTTCGACGCCTACCACTGGCCCGGCAACGTGCGCGAGCTCAACAACGTGGTGGAGCGGGCGGTTCCCTTCTGCGACGGCCCGCTGGTCAACATGGCGGCGCTCCCCTCCGCCCTTCGCGCGGCCGGCGCGGTGCTCCCCCAGGCCTCGGCGGCGGCCGGGGTCAAGGTCGAGGCCAACAGCGACGTGCCCTTCAAAGACGCGAAGGAGCTCCTGATCGAGGCATTCGAGCGCGCCTACCTCGTGGAGCTGATCGAGAAACACGACCAGAACGTGTCGAAGGCGGCCCGCGCCGCCGACATGGACCGCAAGTCGATCACCCGCCTACTGAAAAAGCACGGGATCAAGTACCGCGACGTGTAGCTGCCGCGTGCCTCCGGGCGGCGAGCTCGTCGTTGATGCGCCGCACGAGGCCGGGGCCGTGGAAGATGAGCGCCGAGTAGAGCTGCACGGCGGCGCAACCCATCGCGAGGTACTCCTCCACGTCGTCGGCGGTCGACACGCCGCCCACGCCGATGACGGGCACCCGCTGCCGCGCGGCGGCGAGCGCCACCGCGATCTTGGCGCGCGACAGGGGACGAAGCGGCTTGCCCGAGAGGCCGCCGTACTGGTCGAGGCGCCCCGTCGTCCCCGGGCGGCTGGTGGTGGTGTTGGTGGCGATGATGGCGGCGCAGCCGCTGTCCACGGCCACGTCGACCGCCTCGGCGAGAGCGTCGTCCTCGAGGTCGGGGGCGATCTTCAGCATCACCGGGGTGCGCTGGGCGGCGGGCACCACCGCGTCGAGCAGGCGCTTGAGCGGTTCCTTGTCCTGGAGCGCGCGGAGCCCCGGCGTGTTCGGGGAAGACACGTTCACCACGAAGTAGTCGACTTTGCCGCGCAGCGCGCCCACGCTGTTGAGGTAGTCGCCCACCGCGTCCTCGTTGGGTGTCAGCTTCGACTTGCCGAGGTTGGCGCCCACCGGCACGCGAGGCCAGCGCCCCGTCGACCGCAAGCGCGCGAGCGAGGCCGCCAGCGCCACGGCGCCCTCGTTGTTGAAGCCCATGCGGTTGACGAGCCCCTCCTCGTCCACCAGCCGGAACAGCCGGGGGCGCGGGTTGCCGGCCTGGGGCAGCGCCGTGACGGTGCCCACCTCCACCGCGCCGAAGCCAAGCGCCGCCCACGCGGGGATACCCACGCCGTCCTTGTCGAGGCCCGCCGCGAGCCCCACCGGCGAGGGCCAGTCGAGCCCGGCCACCTTCACCGCGAGCACCGGGTCGGGGCGCCGGTCGCCCGCCAGCAGGGGCACCAGCCCGATCCCGGCGAACACCAGCCGGTGCGCCGTCTCCGCGTCGAGGCGGAAGAGCAAGGGGCGCGCGATCCGGTAGAGGCTGTCGAGCACGCCGGCGCCTATCTCGCCCGTGCTACCCTGCGCGGCCATGCCTGGCGCCACCTTCGCCCTCGTCCACGCCACGCTGCTGACCATCAGCGGCCCCGCGCTCCCCGACAGCACCCTCGTGGTGAAGGACGGGAAGATCGTGCAGGTGGGAGGGACCGCCCCCGCGGGGGTGGAGGTGATCGACGCCAAGGGCGGCTTCGTGACCCCCGGCCTCATCGACCTCCACAGCCACATGGGGGTGTACCCCTGGCCCGACGGTCGCGCCCACGGCGACGGCAACGAGATGTCCACGCCCTTCACCGCGCGGGTGTGGGCGGGCGACAGCTTCGACCCTGAAGACCCGGCCATCCCCCGCGCGCGCGCCGGGGGCATCACCACCATCCAGGTGCTCCCCGGCTCGGGGAACATCGTGGGCGGTCGCGCCGCCGTGCTGAAGCTGCGGCCGAGCCGGACCATCGGTCCCATGGTCTTCGCCGAGGCGCCCCCCGCCATCAAGATGGCCTGTGGCGAGAATCCCAAGCGCGTGTACGGCGACAAGACCGACGACGACCAGGTGATGTCGCGCATGGGCGAGTTCGCCATGATCCGCGACAAGTTCACCGAGGCCCGCGACTACCGCGTGGCCCGCGCCGGCAAGTCGCCGCCCGACTGGGACGAGACACTGGAGGTGCTCGCCGACGTCATCGACGACAAGGTTCGCGTGAACCTCCATTGTTATCGCAGTCACGACATCGCGGGCTGGTACCGCGTGGCCGACGAGTTCGGCTTCCGCATTGTCACCATCCACCACGCGCTGGAAACCTACAAGGTGCGCGACCTGCTCGCCGCCCACGGCACGGGCATCGCCACGTGGCCGGACTGGTGGGGCTTCAAGCTGGAGAGCTGGGACGGCATCCCCGAGGGCCCGGCGCTGGTGAGCAACGCCCGCGTGCCGGTGGCCACCCACTCCGACTCCGCCAGCCACATCCAGCGATTCAACATCGAGGCCGCCAAGATGGTCCGCTATGGCATGACCGAGGCCGACGCGCTCGAGAGCATCACCCTCGACCCGGCACGATTGCTGGGCGTCGACAAGTGGGTAGGTAGCCTCGACGTGGGAAAGCAGGCCGACCTCGTCCTGTGGGACAAGTACCCGCTCGACGGGACGGCCCTCGCGCAAAAAACATGGATCGAGGGCTCTGTCGTGTACGACCGCGCCGCCGAAGGGGTGCCCAGTGGCCGCCGCTAAGTTGTCTCGCCGGCAGTGGCTCGCGGGCGCGGGTGCCGCTGTCGCGACCGCGCCCGGCACGCTCACCTCGCCCCTGCCCCAAGAGAACACCGGCGCGCGCGGCGGGCTCGACGGCTACGTGGGTCCGGTCGAGAACTTCACGCTGTCCAACGCGCGCATCCTCGTGGGCGACGGCACCGAGCAATCGGGCGGCGTCCGGGTGGAGGGCGGAAAGATCGTCGGGCTGGGCCCGAGTGTCACCGGGGGCACCGACCTCGGCGGCGCCGTTGTTTTCCCCGGCTTCTTCGACGGTGGCAGCCCCATCGGCCTCTACGAGATCGACCAGGAGGAGAGCACGCACGACGACAGCGAGTCGAGCGACGCGGTGGTGCCCACGGCGCGGGTGGTCGACGCCTACAACCCCCTGTCCGCCCCCATCGGCGTGGCGCGACGGCAGGGCGTGCTCGGCGGCTTGTGCCTGCCCAACGGGGGACTGGTGGCGGGGCAGGCGGCGTGGGTGCGATTCGCGGGCCTGGCGGTGGCCGACGCGACGGTGGTCGACCCGGCCGGCCTCGTGATCAACTTCGGCAAGGGCGGCACGGGCGGGCAGCCCAACGCGCCGAGGTCTCGCATGGGCGTGGCCGCCAAGCTGCGCGAGCTCCTCGAGACCAACAAGCTCCCCGACGACCCGCACGCCCACTGCTCGGAGGACGACAAGAAGCGCGGCCGCTGCGACAAGGGAAAGTGCAAGGTCAAGCCGCCAGACGAGCCGCCCGAGTACACCCCGGCGCAGCGCACCTGGCACGCGGTGCATCGCCGCGAGATGAAGGTGATCCTCGGTGCCAACCGGGCCGACGACATCCTCACCGCCATCGAGTGGGCGCGAGACTACAAGCTCGACGCGGTCTTGCTCGGCTGCGCCGAGGGCCACCTCGTGGCGCCTGACATCGCCGAGTCCGGTTTCACCGCCATCGCCGGCCCGGTGACGGTGCAGCCGAGCGGCTGGGACACGGCCTATAGTCGCTACGACAACCTCGCGCTGCTCCACGCCGCCGGGGTCAACCTCGTGTTGCGACACGGGGGTCCCCACCAGCTCCGGGAACTCGGCACCGAGGCCTGCCTCGCGGTGGCCTACGGGCTCCCGTACGGCGCGGCGATCGCCGCCGCCTGTGGCCACAACGCCCGCAAGGCGTGGAACTTGCCGCTTGGCAAGCTCGCCGTGGGCGAGCCGGCCACCCTCGCCGTGTCGCTCGGCGACCCGCTGCAACCGCGCACCCGCATGTCGCGGGCGTGGATCGATGGCCGCGAGGTGACGCTCCGGTCGCGGCAGTCAGACTTGTTCGACCGGTTCAGGGTGCTCTGGTAGTTACTGGCTGAGCTGCGATGCCCCGGGGGGAGAGGCGGGCTCGGGTAGGTGCTCGAGCGGAGCGCGAAGCTGGGGTTCGCCTCCTGGTGCGAGCTCGGGTCGCGCGGCGTCGAGGAGGGCCGGGCCTTTCCGCCGTGGATTTCGCGGCACGTTGCGGGGGTGGAGGCGGGCTAGCCCCCCGGCCCCGCCGACTATGCCCCCCTGGATGCGACTCGGTGCAAACTATGTCCCCCTCGATGCGACTGAGCCGGCGCGAAGCGACGCATCACGGCGCGGCGGGTCGCGGGCGTCCTCGGAAAACCGGCCTTCGCCCGTTCGCGGATGCCGCGCCTCGGCAGCAGTTTCGCAAATCGGGGGGCATAGTCCGGGAACTTTCGCATTTTCACCCGCATAGGCCCGTGGCGGAGGGCCGGGCGCTTCGTGGTCGTGGTCGTCGCTGCCCTGGTGGTCGCCGTCGCTGTCGCTGTCGCTGTCGTCATCGCTATCGCCATCGCCGCCTGCGCCTCCCTCCTCCCTCCTCCCTCCCCCCTCCCAGGATAGCCGCCCCGCCGTGATGCACGTCCTCGTCACCGGCGGCGCCGGCTTCATCGGCCGGCGACTCTGCTCCGCGCTCCTCGCCCGCGGCAACCGCGTGCGGGTGATCGACAACTTCGACGACGCCTACGATCCCGAGCTCAAGCACGTTCCCGAGGGCGTCGAGCTGATCCGCGGCGACTGCTGCGACCCGGCGGCGGTGCGGCTAGCCCTCGACGGCGTCGACGCGGTCGCCCATCTCGCCGCCCGCGCCGGCGTGCGCGAGTCGATCGCCGACCCCGAGGCCTACGGCCGCAACAACGTTGGGGCTACCATCACCCTGCTCCACGCGATGCGCGAGGCGGGGATCCGTCGCATGGTGTTCGCGTCGTCGTCTTCGGTCTACGGCGCGGCGGGGGGCCCCTTCCGCGAGTGCGACCCCGCCGACCGGCCGGCTTCCCCCTACGCCGCGAGCAAGCGCGCCGCCGAGCTGTTCTGCGTGTCGAGCGGCCTCGACGTCAGCGCTTGTCGCCTGTTCACGGTGTACGGTCCCGGCCAGCGCCCCGGCATGGCCATCGCAAAGTTCGCGAGGGCGATCTTCGCCAACAAGCCGGTCACCGTGTATGGCGATGGCTCGTCGCTGCGCGACTACACCTACGTGGACGACGCGGTGCGGGGCCTCGTGGCCGCGATGGACCGGGCGCGCGGCTACAACGTCTACAACATCGGCTGCGGCCAGCCCATCCCGCTCACCGAGGTACTGGCCGCCCTCTCCGACGCCACGCGCAAGCGTTTGAAGGTGAACTACTCCGCCCCCCAGCCGGGCGACGTGCCGCTCACCCACGCCGACATCACCCTTGCCCGCGAGCAGCTTGGCTGGGCGCCCGCGGTGAGCTTCCGCGAGGGCATCGCGCGCTACCTCGCGTCGTTGTAGGATGTCCCGATGATCTTGTTCCTCCTCGCATGCAACGACGCGGGCGTGAAGGCCTACAACACCGCGCCGGCCGTGTCGATCGTCACCCCGGCCGACGGCGACAGCGTCGACCCGGGCGCGCTGGTGGAGTTCTACGGCATCGCCCGCGACGAGCAAGACCTCGGCGAGGAGCTCACCGTCCGCTGGGAGTCGAGCCTCGACGGGGTCATCAACGCCGACGCGCCCGACATCAACGGCGACCTGATGTTCTCCACCAACAGCCTGCAGGGCGGCGAGCACGTGATCACGCTGACCGCCTCCGACACCGGGGGACAGTCCGCCAGCACCAGCATCCTGCTCAACGTGGGCGAGTCGTCGCAAGACCCCGGCGGCCCGGCGATCGTCATCCTCTCGCCCGCCGAGGGCTCGCAGGTGGGCGCCTCATCGGAGACCAACCTGCTCGCCACCGTGGCCGACGACATCGACCCGAGCGAGTCGCTCTACGTCGAGGTGGTCGACGTCCCCGACGGCACCCTGTGGACCGGCTACCCCGCCGCCACCGGCACCCTCGACATCCCGATGGACCCGTCGCTCGGCGCGCACTCGCTCACCATCAACGCGCTCGACCTCGAGGGCAAGAAGGGGAGCGCCACGGTGAACTTCGAGGTGGTGCAAGACAACGTCCCCATCGTCAACATCACCAGTCCCGCCGACGGCACCACCGCCGACAACATCGACATCCTCACCTTCAAGGGCAGCGTCAGCGACGACACCACCCCCGTGGAGATGATCAGCTGCACCTGGTCGAGCGACATCGCGGGCGTGCTGTCGAGCGCGAGCCCCGACAGCTCCGGCATCACCAGCTTCGGCGGCACCCTCGCCGCCGGCGTGCACGTGATCACCTTGCACGCCGTCGACCAGGAGGGCGACGAGGGTCGCGACACCATCACCCTCACCATCGAAGACCCTCTCGCGCGCGACGACGATGGCGACGGCTACACCGAGTACGAGGGCGACTGCGACGACACCGACGACACCTACAGCCCCGCCGAGACCGACCTCTGCAACGACGACGACGAGGACTGCGACGGCTACGTGAACGACCCCTACTTCGACACCTACGAGGTGAACAACTCCATGGGGTCGTCCTACGATCTCGGCGAGGTGGACAACGGCCTGTTGTGGACCTCCTCGGTGGTCGACCTCTCGGGCCTCACCTTTTCCGACGAGGCCGACGAGGACTGGTTCCGCTGGGACGCCGACGACGAGTACTGGGACAACGTCGACGTGTCGATCATCGTCAGCGACCTCGACACCTCTGGCGACTACGTCGTGGAGCTCTACAACGAGGACGGCACCGTGGTGGGCAGCGACTCCGGCGACGGCTCCTTGTCGGTGGAGTACTACGGCGACGCCCTCGACGACGACGAGGACATCTTCTACGTGCGCATCTACGCCGTGAACTGGCCGACGAACTCCTGCGGCAACAGCTACAAGCTACGCATCCGCAGCTAGGGCGCGCTTCTTGCGGTGGTGCACGTAGAAGCCCCACCCGTACTCGATGGCGCTCGCGACGCTGAACAAGACCGACACCAGCAGGATGGCGAGGCCTACCGAGCCGGCGTCGACCGTCACCACGAGGAAGTGCGTGGGGTAGTGCCACAGCAGGAAGCCGATGGCGGTGGCCTGGTAGGCGGTCTTGAACTTGCCGAGCGATCCAGCCGCGATCACCAGGCCCTCGCTCACCGCGATCTGGCGGATGCCGGCGATGAGCAGCTCCCGGGCCTCGAGGAGCAGCACCATCCACGCCGGCGCCCAGCCCAGCGGGATCATCATGATGAGCGCCGACAGCACCATCAGCTTGTCGGCGATGGGATCGAGGAAGGCCCCGGTCACGCTCTGCAAGTCCCACTTGCGCGCCAGCCAGCCGTCGACGATGTCGCCGAGCATGGCGATCACGAACACCGCCATCGCGGCGCGGGCCTCCCAGAGGCCAGGCTCCGTCCAGAGCATCGCCACCAGCACGGGCACGGCAGCGAGCCGGCCGAGGGTGATGAGCATCGGCAGGTTGGTCCAGCCGGGGCGGCGGTACCAGGGCGGCTTGGACATCTGCGCGCGAACTACCGCGACAAGGGCGCGTTGTCGCGGAAGTGCTGGTAAAGCCCCATCACTCGGGCCACGTACACGCGCGTTTCCTCGAAGGGCGGGATGCCGCCGTGCTTCTCCACGTTGCGCGGGCCGGCGTTGTAGGCGGCGAGCGCGAGCTCGTTGCTGCCGAAGCGAGCGATCTGTCGCGCGAGGTAGGTGGCGCCGCCCTCGATCGACTGGTTGGCGTCGAAGGGGTCGGTCACCCCCAGCGCCTCCGCCGTCGACGGGATCAGCTGCATCAGGCCCCGGGCGCCCGCGGGCGACACGGCGGCGGGGTTCATCCGGCTTTCGGCCACGGCCACCGCCTTGAGCAACTCGGCGGGAACACCGTTGTCGCCCGCGGCATCGAGGAAGGCGTGGTCGTAGCTGTCGAGGTTGGTGATGCGGTCGAGCCGGGGCATCGGCACGCCGTTGGGCAGGTACATGCCGGGCAGCGCCTCGTCCCACCAGCGCTCGAAGCCGTCGT
>VGRQ01000175.1 GCA_016875315.1 Deltaproteobacteria bacterium
TCCGGCGGCCGCGTCGGCCCTCGGCGATCGAGCCCGGGTGGCCGGGGGAGGGCCGCGGGCGGCGCTGTCGGGGCGGGCACGGGCTCGGGCCGCCGGTTGATCTCGGCGCGGCCGATGGCGCGCTGGAGGCGGCTCGGCAGCGGTGGAGCGGTGGCGGCGCCCCGCGGCGTGGGCTCGTCGTCCAGCTTCTCGCCATCGGCCGGGACAGCCCGCGGCGGGTGGCGCAGGCGGGCGCGCAGGACGTCGATGCGACGATCCACGAGCCCGACGAGCTCGGCGATGCGCCCCGGCTCGCCGCCCAGAGCGGCGTGTAGCGCGACTTGCTGTTCGAAGGGGAGGTACTCGGCGCCGATCTGCGCGATCGCGGCGCGGCCGGCCCCGAGCGTGGCGAGGATCGCCTCCGCCGCGGCCAGCGAGGAAGCTTGGCTCATCCCGGCCTAGTCCTTGCCGCCGAGGTTGAGGCCCTGCATCTGGGCGTTGAGCGCCGAGAGGCTCTGGGTGAGCTCCTCGCGGAGCTTCTTGGCCTTGGCGATGTTCTGCTCCAGCGCCTCGCTCCGCTTGCGCAGCGCGTCGTTCTCCCGCTTGACGGTGTCGGCCTCTTCCTCGAGCTGGCGCGAGCGAGCGCGCAGGCGGTCGCCCTCGGCGGACCCGTCCCGGGCCTCGCCCTCGAGGCGGTTCACCTCGCCGCGCAGCTTGTCGCGGTCGGCGCTCATGGTGGCGTGCTGGCCGCGCACCTCGTCGGCGCGGGCCTTGAGCGCGCCCAGCTCCCGCTTGATGTCGCCCATCTCGCCGGTGAGCGACTCGGCGAGCTGCTTGTAGCGGGCAGACTCCATCTCCGCGGCGACAATCTGGCGGGTGGCGCTCTCGGCGCCCTTCATGGCCGTGGCCAGGTCGGCGAGCCGGGCGGCGAGGATGCCCTGGAGCTCGGTGTTGATCTCGTTCAGGCGGTTGGCGTCGGTGGACATTCGCTCTCTCGGGGAGGGTGAGCCGCGACGGTAACTGGCGCGCGTTTGCCGCGTCAATCGACCGTGCGCCGCCGGCCGGGCTACAGGCGGCCCGAGCCTGCTCCCGATGCCCACGCGCCTGATGATCGTCGATAGCGACGCGGCCACGCGCCTCAGGCTGATCTCGGCCCTGAGCGCCGACTACGAGCTGGTCGTGCCCGCGCCGGGCGACGACCCGCTCCGCGTCGCGCGATCGTCGCGACCGGATGTCGTACTCATCGCCTCGGGCGGCGGCGCGCGCGGACTGGCGCTGCGGCTCTGCCGCGTGTTGAAGACCGACGTGCGCACCGTGCCGGCCATCGGCCTGTACGCGAGGCGAGGCGAGGACTTCCCCTCGGCAGCGGCGGCGGTCACGGCGATCGCCGACGGCTTCTGCCTGCACGACGGCGACGCGGCCCCGCTGCTCGACTTCGCCCGGGCCCTGGGCCGGGGGGAACATCCCGTCCCCAGCCCGTGGCCCGAGGCGCCGCCCTCGCCCCTGCGCCGAGCGCTTACCCGCCTTCTCGGCCCCCGCTGAGCCCGGCGAAAAGGCGGGCCTGCCGGGGCTCGGGCGCCGGGACGGTGGGCGCCGACTCGTCGAATCCGAGTTTCGCGCGCAGGGCGCGGAACAGCGCCAGGGTGGCTGCCCACTCCGGGCCCTGTCCCTCGAAGCGACTGCCGAAGCGGGTGTCGTTCATCGCGCCGCCGCGCAGGCGCCGGATGCGGTCGAGTATGCCCTTGGCGCGCAGGGGCTGCCGCGACTCGAGGGCCTCGCGGAAGAGGGCCTCCACCGGGCCGGGCAGTCGCACCGGGAGCAGCCGGGCGTGCCGCGCACCGGCCTCGCGGGCGTTGCGGAGGATCGCGGGGATGTCGCGATCGGTGAGGCCGGGGATGACCGGGGCGATGTTCACGCTCACCGGGATCCCGTGCCTGACGAGGGCGGCGATCGTGGCATAGCGACGCGCCGGGGGCGGAGCGCCCGGTTCTATGTCGCGACACGTCTCCGCGTCGTGGAACGGGATGGAGATGGCGACCGTGGCGTGGGGAATGCTCGCGATCAGCCCCGCGTCGCGAGAGACAAGCGCCGACTTGGTGATGATGCCCACTGGGTTCCTCGCCGTGGAGCACACCTCGAGGCAGGCCCGCGTGAGGCGCAGTCGAGACTCGATCGGCTGGTAGCAGTCGGTGTTGCCAGAGAACAGAATCAGCTCGCGACACCAGTCTGGACGAGCGAGCGCGTCGGCGAGCAACTCCGCCGCCCGCGGCTTGTAGACGAGCTTCCGCTCGAAATCCGTGCCCGCGCCGAAGCCCAGGTACTCGTGGCTGGGACGAGCGTAACAGTAGGTGCAACCATGGAAACAGCCACGATAGGGGTTGACCGACCATCGGAAGTGCAGATCCGGGCTGTCGTTGCGAGACAGGATCTCGCGACTGTGGTCTTCGTACAGCAGGAGGTCGGCTGGCGGCGGGTCGTCGTGCTCGGTGTGCGCCTGCGCGAAGCGCGAGCGAGGGTTGGCGACGTGCCGAATCACCCGCTGAACATACGTTCAGATGCTGCCTCTCGCAAGCCCCGGGCCTGATTACGTGCCCGGCGCCGTGAACGACCCCGCCTTCCGGTCCATCTTCCGCGCGCTCCACGAGGGCGTGGCGATCTTCGACGCGGACGGGCGCGTGGTCGAGATCAACCCCGCCGCCGGGCCGCTGCTCGCTCTCGCCGAGGACGACTTGCGTGACGGGGCGGTCCGTCCCGGGCCCATCGAGGCGGTCAACGAGCGGGGCGATCCGATCCCCGAGGAGGAGTTGCCTTTCTATGCCTGCCTCCGCACCGGCACGCCGCGCACCGACGTCGTCCTCGGGTTGCGAGGGAAAGGCAAGCGAGTACGCTGGTTTCTCGTGAGCGCCGTGCCACTGGTCGGCGGCGGTACCGTGGCCTCGATGCTCGACTTCACCGCAATCAAGAACGCTCGCGATGAGATCGAGCAGCGGAAGGACGAGTTCATCACCACGCTGTCTCACGAGATGCGGACACCGCTCATGTCACTCAACGGCGCGGTGTCATTACTGCACGCCGGCGCCGCTGGTGCCGTGCCGGAGAGCGCCCTGCCGCTACTCGGCGTCGCCCGTCGAAACGCGGATCGCTTGATTCGCCTGGTCAACGACGTGCTCGACCTGGAACGCATCCTGGCGGGCACGATGTCGCTGAGTCTCGGTCTCCACGAGCTCAACAAGATCGCCCGCATCGCGGCCGAGGCCGCGAGCCCCCTGGCCACGGCCGCAGGGGTCCAGCTCGCCGTCATCCCATCGGAGAAGTCGATACTCCTGCAAACTGACGTTGACCGCGTGCAGCAGATCCTCGCCAACCTACTCAGCAACGCCATCAAGTTCTCGCCCCGTGGCGCGACCGTGGAGATCCGCGTCACCCGAGTCGCCCAGCGCGGCCAGGTGACGGTTCGCGACTTCGGCCCTGGTGTTCCCAAGCACTTTCGTAGCCGACTGTTCCTCAAGTTCTCCCAGGCCGATCCCGGAGGCCGCACGCGGGGCGAGCGCGGGTCGGGGCTGGGGCTCAGCATCTCCCGCGCCATTGCCGCGGCGCTCGGCGGCGAGGTGGGCCACGAGGAACCAGTGGGCCGGGGGGCCGCGTTCTTCCTCGCGCTCCCCCGCGAGAGGTCCACTGCTTGAGGCCGCTGCGTCGCGTGCTCTGCGTCGATGACGACGAGGACATCCTCTCGGTCGTGGCTCTCGCCCTGCGCTCGCTCGGCGGCCTGGAGGTCACAGTCGCCAGCGGTGGGGCCGAGGCGCTCGAGATCTTGAAGCGCCAGCCCACCGATCTTGTCCTGCTCGACGTGATGATGCCCGGGATGGACGGCATGGACACCATGCGCGCCATGCGCGACAACCCCGCCACCGCGGGCATCCCCGTGGTGCTGATGACGGCGCGGGTGCAGCTCTACGACAGCGCCCGGAGGGCCTTCCCCGGGGTGCGCGCCGTGATCAGCAAGCCCTTCGACCCGGTGGCCCTGCCGGCGCGGCTCGCCGCGATCTGGGCGCAGGTGCAGGGCGACTGAATACAAGCGCCGGGATGTCACCCGACGTGCTCCGCCGCGCCTGGATCGTCGACGTGGTGGTGGCAATGGGCCTGGCCTTCGCCGCGTCGCGCTTCCTCGCAGCCGTCCCTGGTCCCCCGGCCGAGGGCCTGCCTGCCTGGGCTAGCGGCAGCGATGCCTACATCTGGGGTCCCGACGCGGGCGCATGGGCGCTCAACACCCTGGCCTTCGCCACTGGCCGCTGGGAAGATCTCGATCCCCACCGGATGCCCACGTGGTCGATCTTCACCGCCACCCTGATGCACCTCTCGGGGCTCGACGTCGCGCTGGCGGGGCACCTGCTGAACAAGCTGTTCCACGTGCTGCTCGGGCCGGCGGTGTACCTGCTCGGACGGGCGATGGGCATGCGAGCGAGCGCGGTCGTGGCGGGCCTGCTCGCGGTTGCGCAGCCGGAGCTCATCGCGGCGGCCGGCCGGTATGGCATCGATCCGACCGTCACCTTCCTCGTGCCGCTCACCTTGCTGGGCGCCTGGGCCTCGGGACGTTGGTGGATGCTCGCGCCGATCGCGGGCGTGATCGCTGGGTTCACGACGGTCTGTCACCTGACGGCGCTCGGCTTCGCCGTCCCCGGGCTGTTGCTCATCCTCGCCGCCGGGAGGGGATGGTGGCGGCTCCTCGGGGCGGTGCTGTACGCGGCGGCGGCCGTCGGCACCGTCTACGGTATCTACTCGATCTTCCCCACGATCCCCGAGGGCTTCGTCGCCGACGTGTTTGCCGAGGGCATCGCGCCTGCCGCCGGCACGTCCGCCGCCGAGCAGGTGCAGCACCAGGCCGACGCCATCGCCACCCTCCAGGCGAACGCCCCCCGGGCCCTCGACCAGGCGGTGGCGCTCGTGGTGGAGGCGTTCCGCGTGCGTGGCCTGCCGTGGGGGCTGCTTCTCGCCCTGCCCTGGCTCGGACTGCTTGGGCCCCCGGCCGTGGAAGAGCTGGCGGCCGGCAAGGGCAGCGTGCCGCGTCGTGTCCTGCGCGCGCTCGGAGTTGGGCTCGCCTCCGGCCTCCCGGTCGCGTTCGCGCTGGCTCCCCTGCTTGCCCTGGCGGCGGCTGGCGCGCCCAGCCGCTACAGCCAGAACCTCCTCCCGGTGGCGGGGCTCCTCGTGATGCGGGGGCTGTCGCTGCTCATCTCCCCGGTGAGCATGTTCGTCACTCGGTTTCTCTCGATCTACGCGGCACTGCTCCTCGAGGCCCTCGCGTTCACCTGGGTGGCGTGGGCGGCCTGGCCCGTGGTGGCCAACCCGGCCTCGGTCGGCATGGGCGTGCCGCCAGAGGAGGCCCGGGCGATGCCGGTGGGCCGCGCGCTCGCCGAGCGTTTCGAGTCGGGCATCGGTGCCGCCTCGCCCCTTCGCGAGGCCTTGCCGTACGCCGGCATGGTGTACTGCCCCACGACGGTTTGCCCCTTCTCCGACAACGAGCAGGGCTACCTCAACTGCGTGGAGATCATCCGGAAGGAATGCCGCGGCGTGGGCGACATCCCCTACGTGGTGACCCCGGGCCTCACCGCCGAGCAGGAAACCGAGCCCCGCCGCCACATGGACGCGTGGATCGGCTCGAAGCTCGAGCCCGTGGCCGAGGTGGGGAGTACCAGGATCTACGCGATTCCCCGCGAAGGGAGCTTCTAGATGCCGTTGACCGCCGTCGTGCTCGCCGCCGGGCTCGGCACGCGCATGCGCTCGCCAGTGGCGAAGGTGCTCCACCCGCTGCTCGGCCGCCCGATGGTTCGCTGGATTGTCGATGCCCTCCAGGCGCAGGGCGCCGACGTGGTGGTGGTGGTCCACCACCACGAGGAGCAGGTGCGTGGCGCGCTCGCCGACGCGGGCGTGCGCTTCGCGCGGCAGACGGCCCCCCGGGGCACGGGCGACGCGCTGCTCGCCGCCCTGCCGGAGCTTCCCGACGGCGGCCCGGTGCTGGTGACGGCGGGCGACACGCCGCTGTTGCGGGCGGAGAGCGTGGGTCGGCTCCTGGGCCAGCACCACGGCCCCGCCACGGTTGCCGCCTTCGAGGCCCGCGATCCCACCGGCTACGGCCGCGTGGTGGAGGGCGTGGGGATCGTCGAGGAAGCTGCATGCACGCCGCGCCAGCGCGAGATCAGGCTGGTGAACAGCGGCTTCTACGTGTTCGACGCTGCTTACCTTCGTCGCAAGTTGCCTGCGTTGGAGCCGCACCCGCCGAAGGGCGAGTACTGGCTTACCGACCTGGTCGACGCGCGGGCGAAGGTGGTCGCGGGTTTTGGCGAGGAGGAGTTCCTCGGCGTCAACGACCGCGCCGCGCTCGCCGAGGCGAGGGACATCCTGTCGCGGCGGATCAACCGGGCGTGGGCGGCGCAGGGCGTGGAGTTCGACAGCCTCGAGCACGCGCTCGTCGAGGTGGGCGTTCGCCTGGAGCCCGGGGCGCGCGTGGGCTACGGGACGGCGATCCGGGGCGAGTCGCGGGTGGCCGGGGATCTCGGCGAGAACTGCGTGGTGGTCGACTCCATCGTCGAGGCCGGCGCCACCGTCCGCGCGGGCTCGGTGTGCGAGGGCGCGGTGGTGCGCGCGGGCGCGGTGGTGGGTCCGCTGGCGCGGCTTCGTCCCGGGGCGCGCGTGGAGGCGGGCGCTCACGTCGGCAACTTCTGCGAGGTCAAGAACGCCACCCTCCACCCGGGCGCCAAGGTCAATCACCTGAGCTACGTGGGCGACGCGAGCATCGGCGCCGGCACGAACGTCGGGGCCGGCGCCATCACCTGCAATTACGATGGCGTCCAGAAGCACCGCACCGAGGTGGGCGCGGGGGTGTTCATCGGCACCAACGTGTCGCTGGTCGCGCCGGTCACCGTGGGCGACGGCGCGATCGTCGGCGCTGGCACGGTCGTTGGGCAGGACGTGCCGGCCGACGCCATCGCCGTGGGCCGGCCGGAGCTGAAGATCCACCCCGGCCGGGCGGAGAAGCTTCGCGCCCGCAAGCGGGCCGCGAAGGGTTAGAAGCGCCGCGGGTGGGTCGATGGACGAGCTGGTCACGGGACTCAACGATGAACAACGGCGAGCGGTCGAGACGCTCGACGGGCCGCTGCTGATCCTGGCGGGCGCGGGCTCGGGCAAGACCCGGGTGCTCACGCGCCGGATCGCGAAGTTGCTGGAGCGCGGGACGATCGGCGACGATCCCTGCGGCCCGTCGCTGCGCCCCTGGAACATCCTCGCGGTCACCTTCACCAACAAGGCCGCCGGCGAGATGAAGCATCGCGTGGAGCAGCTCGTCGGCGAGGCCGCGCGCAACGTGTGGATTTCAACCTTCCATTCCACCTGCGTGCGCATCCTCCGCCAGGACATCGAGCCCCTGGGCTACACCCGCGACTTCGTCATCTACGACGACGACGATCAACTCCGCGTCGTGAAGCTCGTGCTGCAGGAGCTGAAGATCAACCCCAAGGAACTCGCACCAGCTGCGGTGCGTTCCCGCATCGACAAGCACAAGAACGGCATCGGCGCCGGCGGGTTCATCCCGCGCAGCGACCCCTTCCCGAAGATCCTCGAACTCTACAACACGCGCTTGAAGCTGGCGAATGCGCTCGACTTCAACGACCTGATCAACAAGGTGGTGGAGTTGTTCGCCGGCCACGAGGGCGTGCGTCGGAGGTGGCAGGCGCGCTGGCGCTACGTCCTTGTCGACGAGTACCAGGACACCAACCCCGCGCAATACCGCTTCCTTCGCCTGTTGTGCGAGGGCGAGGCGCCGAACCTCGCCGTCGTCGGCGACGACGACCAGAGCATCTACCGCTTCCGCGGCGCCGACATCCAGAACATCCTCGGCTTCGAGAAGGACTTCCCCAGCTGCGCGGTGATCCGCCTGGAGGAAAACTATCGCTCCAAGGGCCATATCCTCAGGGCGGCCAGCGGCGTCGTCAAGAACAACAAGCTGCGCAAGGACAAGACCCTCTGGACGCGCGCCGAGCTCGGCGAGCAGGTCCACTTCTCCACGCCGGACGACGACCAGGCCGAGGCCGAGGGCGTGGTGCGGTGGATGGAGAGGCTGGGGCGGCCCTGGGGGGACTACGCGGTAATCTACCGCACCAACGCGGCCAGTCGCCCGATCGAGCAGGCGCTCAGCCGCGCGCGCATCCCCTTCGTGCTGGTGGGCGGGAAGAAGTTCTACGAGCGCCTCGAGGTGAAAGACCTGGTTGCCTACCTGCGGCTGGTGCTCAACCCCGACGACGACCTCGCCTTCGCGCGCATCGTCAACGTGCCCGCGCGCGGCTTCGGGGAGAAGGCGATGGAGGGGCTGCGGCAGGAGGCCGCGCGTCGCGGCGTGCCGCTGCGAGCTGCGGCCCGGGAGATGGGCAAGCACGGCGGGCGCGTGGGCAACACCCTCGCCGCCTTCACCCTCCTGCTCGACCGTTTCGAGAGCGCCGCCCGGCAGATGGCCGTGGGCGATCTCGTGTTGTACGTCGCGACAGAGAGCGGCTATCTGGCTGCCCTGGAGCAGGAGGACAGCGAGGAGGCGCGCGGGCGCATCGAGAACATCCGCGAGTTGGCACGTGCCGCTGCGGCGGCCGCCGAGGAGGGCGACGGCGAGGCCGAGGCGCCGGCTGGCGTCGAGGCCACGGGCATCGCTGCGCTCCGCCTGTTCCTCGACCGCGCGACGCTGAGCGCGCAGGCCGACGACCTGCCCGACGAGGGCGCTGGCGCAGTCACCTTGCTCACGGCGCACCTCGCCAAGGGGCTCGAGTTCCCGGTGGTGTTCGTGGTCGGCATGTGCGAGAAGTCATTCCCCCATGCGCGCTCGGAGACGGAAGACGACCTCGAGGAGGAGCGGCGCCTCGCCTACGTGGCCTTCACGCGCGCCCGCGAGCGCCTGTTCCTCAGCGCGCCGCTCCGCCGCCGGACACCCGACGGCTGGTGGGACGACGCCATCCCGTCGCGCTTCGTCGCCGAGATCCCGCCCGAGACACTCACCGAGCCGCCGAGAGGGTTTCGACGGCCGGTGCCTGGCGGTTTCGGCCTCGGGCGCCCCGCTGCGCCACCCTCCGGATTCACCCCGGGCCGCCCCGCGGCGCCACCCTCGGGGTTCGCC
>VGRQ01000176.1 GCA_016875315.1 Deltaproteobacteria bacterium
CGAGGCTGTTGCCGTCGACGGAGAGGCCCTGCTCGCTGAACTCGGCGCGCATCCCCATCGCGGGAAAGGTGGCGACGAAGTGCCCGCTGCGCTCGACGATCTCGTGATCGGCAGCGGCGAGCCGCGGCGTGGTTGCGGCGCGCCATGCGTCGGGTGCGCCCGGCGACGCGGGCTGCCCGCAGGCGATCAACCAGGACAGCAGGGGCGTGAGGCGCATCTGGCCATCGTACCGCAGGCAAGCGCCGCTTCGCCCCCCTGGTCGCGGAAAGCGGGGTGCGAGCTAGCGGATGTCGAGGGGGATGCGACGCAGCTCGGTGACGGTGGCGTCGCGGCGCGCGCGGACCACGAGCGCGCCGGCCCCGGCGAGACCCTTGGCGCTGGGGGTGATGGTGCCCGTCCACTCGCGCTTGTCGCCGGCGCGGAGGCGGCTGTCGCTGGTGGTGCGCCAGGGCGGCGTGGCCTCCACCGTGCGCGCGAGCGTGAAGCCCTGGGCCGGGGCCAGTTCCTTGCCGGCGGCATCGAGCAGCACCACCTCGATGGCGTAGTTCTTGAAGGGGTTGCCGGTGGGGACGCTGTGCCCCGCCCCGCTGTTGAGCAGGGTGACGGTGACCGGCAGCGGCTGGCCGCGTTGAACCGAGGCGGCGGGGAGGCTGACCAGCGTGGTGAGCGCGCGATCGAGGGTGGTGGCGGAGGCGTGGGCGTTGACCGTGCCCTTGACGCCCGGCTGTGACACCCCGGCCACCGGCGCCATGTGACAGTCGAGGCAGTCGACGCCTGCCTTGGCGTAGGCGCTGGACTCCCACTCGCCGTAGGTGTCGTAGAAGGGACGATCCGCCTCGGGCCACGTGAGCTGGTGGCAGGTGGCGCAGAGCGCGCTCGAGGAGAGCTCGTCGGACTTCACCAGCGGGTGGGGCGCGTTGTCGCTCGCGTAGGTGCCGAGCACCTTGCCCTCGCGGACGTGGCAGGCCACGCAGCTCACGCCCTCGCTCATGAGGGTGGCGTCGAAGCTGGCATTGGCTTCGAGTCGCGGTCGCGAGAGGTCGCCGTCGACGTAGCCGTTGGCGAGGCGGTCGTGCTGCGCCGCCACTGGGAGGTGGCAGCCGAGGCAAGCGGTGGAGTTGCCGGCCGAGCGAAGCGCCTGCTGGTAGAGGGGGTCGGCCCAGGCCACGGCGTGGGCGCTCTTCTCCCAGGTGTCGTGGGCGGTCCAGTGGCAGGCGTTGCACGACTGCGCGGAGAGGGAGGCCACGCCTGGGGGCATGCTGTCGATGACCACCGGCAGGCCGGCGGGGAACAAGCCCGGTGCTGGCTCGGCGGGCGGCGCGGGCGCCGGCTCGGTGACGACGGCGGGCACCGGGGGCGACTCCGCTTCCACCGCCTTCTTGCCCCGCGCCACGGCGAGGCCGATCCCGAGCAGCGGCAGGGTCGCGGCGAGGAGCGTCCGGGTGAGGGTCATCGTGGGCTACCAGAGCACCGGGTTGGTCGTCGCCCCCCACCACTTCCCCGTCAGCGTGTCAGACGAGGTGGCGCGGCCGCTGCTCGCGTCGATCACCAGCACCTTGTTGCCCGAGGTGAAGCCGTAGAGCGTGCCGTAGGCGTAGCCGAGGGCGTAGACGCCCCCCTGGCCGATGCTGCCGAGGCGGGTGGCGTCGCCGGTGGTGGGGTCGATGCGGACGAGGTCGTCGGCGCTGCCGCCCTGCACCGACCAGTAGAGGTAGCCGTCGGGCAGCCCCACGATGTCGCCGCTGGAGGTGTAGTCGTTGCGCCCGAGGCGGCTGGTGCGCCCGGTGCTGGTGTCGACCGTCACCACCTGGTTGTCGCCCGCCGCCACGAGCGTGCCGTCTGACACGAAGGTGAGCGCGTTGTACTGCGCGTCGAGCGTCGCGACATGTGTGAGCACGGCGGTGGCGGGCGTGATGCGGTAGAGCTCGTCGTAGGCCACGCCGTACATGCGACCGGTGAGGTCGATGGCGATGTCGGTCATGTCGGTGACCGTCACCCCGCCGAGGGTGAACACGCCCACGGTGGTGGCCCGGTTGGTGCCCGGGTCGTAGCCGTAGAGCGTGTTGCCGGTGCTGAGGTAGATGGCCTCGGTGGCGATCTCCGGGTCGTCGACGATCTCGCCGCTGTCGGGCTCATCGGCGGTGTCGGTGGCGGTGTCGGCCTCGGGCACGAAGGCCTCGCCCGTGTCTTGTTCCTCGGCCACGGTCTTGGTGGCCTCGAGGTCGTAGTCCTGGCAGGCAAGGAGGAGGAACATGGCGCGGTGCTAATGTGATAGCGCCGCGGTTTCCCTGGTGATCGGTGCAGCAGCACGGAAAGTCGCGCGACGAGGTTTTTGCCGCGCTCGCGCAGGCCCGGTCGGGCGACGCCGACTGGAAACACGGCCGCACCTTCAGCCTCGTGTACTTCGCCGGCGACGAGTCGCTGGAGCTGATCCGCCACGCCTACGCGAGCTTCATCCACGAGAATGGGCTCTCGATGGACGCCTTTCCCTCGTTGCGGCAGTTCGAGCGCGAGGTGATCAAGAACGGCTGCGAGATCTTCGGCGGTGCGAGCTGCGGGTCGATGACCTCGGGGGGCACCGAGAGCATCCTGATGGCGATGAAGGCGGCGCGCGACTGGGCGCGGGCGGAGCGCGGTGGCGGCCAGACGGTGATCGTCCCGTGCACGGCGCACCCGGCCTTCGACAAGGCGGCGCACACGCTTGGCCTGCGGCTGGTCAAGGTTCCCGTGGGTTCCGACTTTCGCGCCGACCTCGTCGCCACCGAGGCGGCGATCGACAGCGACACCATCATGCTCGTCGGCAGCGCGTTTTCGTTCCCGCACGGCGTGGTCGACGCCATCCCGGCGCTGGCGTCGATGGCGTTGTCGCGCGGGCTCCTGTGCCACGTCGACGCCTGCCTCGGTGGCTTCGTGCTCGCCTTCGCCGACGACCCGGTGCCCTTCGACTTCCGCGTGCCCGGCGTCACCTCGCTCTCCGCCGACCTGCACAAGTACGGCTACGCGGCCAAGGGCGCCTCGCTGGTGCTCTACCGGGATCGCAGCCTTCGACGCCACCAGTTCTTCGCCACCATCGACTGGCCGGGCGGCCTCTACGGGTCGCCGACGATGGCGGGCACGCGTCCCGGGGGGGCGATCGCCGCGGCCTGGGCTATCCAGCAGTACCTCGGTCGCGACGGCTACGTGCGCTTGACCCGGCAGGTGCTGGCCTCGGCGCAATGCCTGCGCGACGGGATCGCCGCCGTCCCCGGGCTGCGGTTGCTCGGCGACGCGCGGCACTCGGTCATCGCCTTCACCGGCGACGGGCTCGATGTGTTCGCGGTCGACGAGCGCCTGCGTCGCCTGGGCTGGCACCTCGACCGCTTGCAGGCGCCGAGCGGCGTGCAGATGATCGTGTCGGCGGCTCACAGGGGCGTGGAAGAGGCCTTCCTCGCCGACCTGCGCGCCGTGACCGCCGAGGTGCGGGAGAAGGGACTCGCCGCCGAGGCCGACGGTGCCATCTACGGTGCGCTGGCGACGATGCCCGACCGCGAGCTGGTGGGCGAGCTGGTGCTGGGCTGGCTCGACGGCCACGACAACGAGGGATGATCGGGCTGGCGCTGGTGGTGACGGTGGCCTTCCTCGTGGAGACGGTCACCGGCTTCGGCGGCACCGTGGTGGCGGTGGCGCTGGCGAGTTTCTTCATGCCGGTGCGCGACTACCTCCCGGCACACGTCCCGGTGAACTTGCTGCTGTCGACGTGGATCGTGGCGCGCGACTGGCGGGCGGTGGACCGGCCGCTCTTGTTCCGGCGCGTGCTGCCGGCGATGGTGCTGGGCTTTCCGCTCGGCGCCTGGGCCTTCTCGGGACTGTCGGCCCACCACGGCGTGCTCGAGGCGGCCTTCGGCGGCTTCGTGGCGCTGGTGGGGGCCTACCGCCTCGCCGGGCCGGTGGCGATGCTGGGCCCGGTCGCCACGCAGTGTACCCTCGCCGCCGCGGGGGTCGTACACGGCGCCTTCGGGACCGGCGGGCCGCTGGTGGTGATGACCTTGTCGCGACTCGGCCTCGACAAGGCGACCTTCCGGGCCACGCTCTCCGCGCTGTGGATCGTCCTGAGCGGCTTCCTGCTGGCGCTCTACGCGCGAGAGGGCGTGCTGGGCGAGGCCAGCGCCCGCGCCAGCCTCGTGCTCCTGCCCGGGTTGCTCGCGGGGAGCCTCGCCGGGCAGTGGTTGCACGCGCGCATCGACGCGGAACGTTTCCGTCGCGCCGTCGACGGGATGCTGTTGCTGGCCGGCCTGTTGTTGCTGGGGAGGAACCTGTGAACCACGACTACGCCCACCTGCACGATCTCGCGCGGCTGCCCTGGTTCAGCGTGGTGGACGGCGAGCTTCGCCTCGACCCCGCCGTGGGACCCGCCATCGACGTGCACACCCACCTCGCGCAGAGTTTCCTGCGTCCAAACAGGGTGGACCTGCGGGCGGAGAGCGAGGGTGTACGCCACTATCTCCCCCGCGACCGCGCCTTCGCCTTCGACCGCTACCTCAACCAGTACCTCAGCGCCGACGACCGGCAGCGAATGGAGCGCGACCTGGTGTGGGGGGTGTTCGCGGGCGGCGAGATGCGGGCCACCCACACCGCCCCCAACCTCGCGCGCGAGATGCGGGCGTCGGGCGTCGTCAAGAGCGTGTTGCTCGCCATCGACTGGCCCATCCTGTCGTGGAACGCCATCGAGTGGCTGCGCGCCTGCGCCGATCGCGACGACATCGTCGTTTTCGGCTCGGTGCACCCGCTGGCACCGCGGGTGGGCGAGCGCCTCGACCAGCAGGTGGCGCTCGGGGCGCGAGGCATCAAGATCCACCCCGCCGTGCAGATCCTCGGTCCCGACCACCCGCGCACGATCGCGCTGTGCCGGATGTGCGGCGAGCGCGGCCTGCCGGTCTTCTTCCACTGCGGCCCGGTGGGCATCGAGGGCGAGGGGGCGCGCGCGCGCTGCCAGGTGGATCGCTACCGCGCCGCCATCGAGCAGAACCCCGGGACCACCTTCGTGCTCGGGCACTCCGGCGCCTTGCAGCCGGAGAAGGCCATCGCGCTGGCGCGGGAGTTCCCCCACGTGTGGGTGGAGTTTGCCTCGCAGTCGCTCCCGGTGATCGAGCGCGTGATCGCCGAGGTCGACCCCTCGCGCATCTGCTTCGGCAGCGACTGGCCGTTCTACCCGCAGGCCATCGGCATCGCGAAGGTGCTCGTTGCCACCGAGGGCAACGAGGGGCTGCGGCGGGCGGTGCTCCACGACAACGCGGCGCGCTTGCTCGGGCGGGTTCGGCAGGGGGAGGCGGCGCCGCTGGGGCGCGATTAGCTTCGCCGCGTGGAACTGAACTGGGAAGCACTCGACCCCAATCGCCCGCTCGAGGGCGACTCGAGCCTGTACGTGTCGCGACCGGGACAGAACGCCGAGCAACTCGCCGCCGCCGTGCGCGCGGGGCGACGCGTGGAACTCGTCGTGGGGCCCACCGGGATCGGAAAGAGCACTGAGCTGGCGCGGGCGGCGCACCTGCTCACCGCTACGCACGCTGTTGTGCTCGTGCGGGTGGATCGCGAGACGAACATGCGCGAGACCGATGCGGCGACGGTCGCGTGGCTGGTGGCCCGAGAGACGGCGCTGCTGTGTGCGCGCATGGGCTTGTCGCTTCCCAAGTCCCTCGCCGACGCCGCCGCGCTCAATGGGCTCGATTCAGGTTTGCCGTCCACCTTCGTCCATGCGAGCGTCGGCACGCCCCCCGAGGAGTTGGCCGTGGGCCTGGTGGCTCATTTCGCGCGGACGCGGAACGAGCCGCTGGTGCTGTTCCTCGACGGGCTGGAGAAGGCAGGAGCGGGCCTTGACCGCCGGGTCTTCGGCTTCCTTGGTCGCCTGGGCGAGCACGCAGCGGTCGTGACGACCTTGCCCTGGCGCCTTGCGTACGGCGCGAGCCCCGTCGGCGAGGATCTGGTCGCACCGGGGGAGCACCACTTCATCCTGCGCCCGCTCGCGCACGGTCGCGTGGAGCAGGCCCGGTTCTTCCTTGATCTGGCGAAGTTGCGACTGGGTGGCCTTCCCGGGAGCGCCGCCTGGATCTCGCCCGTGTTGGAGGCGTGCGGCGGCATCCCGCGAACCTTTCAGCAGCTCCTCCTCGAGGCCCACACCTACGCCCGGATCCGGGGTGCACGAACGCCCGAGAGGCCAGATGTGGACGCGGCCATCGCCGACCTGCGCGCGAGCTTTCGTCGGGCGCTTCGCCCCGGCGACTATGAGCAGATGCGTGGCCTTGGCGGTACGGATGGTCGGGCGATGGACCTCGATCGGAGGGTTCGGCTGCTCTCCCAGGGCCTGATGCTCGAGGTGGAGTCCGGCACGGACTTCCAGGTGGTGCCGCACCCGCTCGTCCTGGCCATCGCATGACGGGTGAGGGTGATCCAGCGCTGGCGATCACCAGCGCGCTCGTCCGCGACCGGGGTGGCGTTGCTGTGGTGTACGTCCCCGACCTCGGCCTCTTGGACTGGACTGCGGCGGACGTCGTGAGCTTGTGGACGGGCGGCACCAGCGCGGTGAGGGTGGCGTCGGTGGCCGAGGCCCTGGCGCACCCGCACGACCTGGTCTTGTTCTTGCCGACCGACGAGAGGGCAGCGGTGGTCGAGTTGGATGGGCGCCGCGACCAATTGCTCGCCTCGGGACGCACCGCGCCGCTGGTGCTGTTCCTGCTCCGCGATGGCCCCGGAGCCGCCGCCCTGCTCGGAGAGGCGCCGAGTCTCTGGAGCATCGTGGTTGGCAACGACGTCGACCCGGAAGACCTGGCCCAGCAGGGTGCTGCCGCGGCCAGTCGGGCGTTTGCTGCCGAGGGCGTCGAGCCGGAAGAGGTGGTCGCTCGCTGGCGCGCCGGCACATGGGGAGAGAGCGCCGATGATATCGCGACACTCTACCGCGCGATCCTGATCGCGGGCCGCGGCAGGACAGGAGAGTGAACCCCGCTCATCGGTCGACGTGGGCGCGGCTCTGGGAGTCGCATCGGGCCGAGTCGACGGAGCGGGCGGCTGTCGACGGCGTGCGGAGTCGCCTCTGGCGGCTGGCGGGGGAATTCGGCGTCGAGAGGAGCGCGCCCCACCTGTTCACGCGCGCGGGCGGCGCGCGGCGCTGCGAGTACTCTCTGCGCGGTGATGCGCTCGCCCTTCCGCCGACGGACGCCATCTCAAAGGGCGCGCTTGGCGTGCGGTTCATCGCCGAGCGCGGTGCGGTGGTGCAGTTCGATGTCCGCCTGGAGGCCGTCTCGGCTGCGGGCCAGCCGGTGGTGCTCGCGGTCCACCGCGACCCGGAGCCGCGCGGGCTCGGCGCCTGCGGTCATGCACTCGGGCACTGTCACGTGGGTCCCGATCTCGACTCCCGCCCGAAGGTGCGCCTGCCCTTTCCGGCTGGCGACCCACTCTCGGCGTTGGACTGGGTCTTGGCGAGCGCGATTCCCGCATGGGAACCCGCGCCGTGGGAACAGCTCGCCAGGATCTGATGGCGCTGCACCGGGGTGGATCCCCGGCGCCCTGTGCTTGCCGCCCTCGCCCTCGCTCAGTCCCCCGCCGACGCGAGGACCGGCACCACGCCCGGCGGAGTGAAGCCCTCGGGCCACCGGGTGGTGTCGCAACTACTGACTCTCTCGATCATCGCGTTGTCGAGGCGAGCCCCGGCGAGATCGGCGCCGCAGAGCTGGGCAGCCACGAGGTTGGAGCGGCTCAGGTCGGCGCCTACGAGCTGGGCGCCGGTGAGGTTTGCCCCCTCCAGGTTGGCCCGGGTGAAGACGGCGCCGGTGGCCACCACCCCGACGAGCGAGGCGCCCACGAGGTTGGCGTCGATGAAGTCGGCGTGGCCGAGGGCCGATCCGTCGAGCACGGCGGCCTGGAGGTCCACCCCGGTGAACACCGCCGCCTCGGCCTGGAGGCGGAGCTTCGCGCCGTCGAGCTGGGCCTTGCTGAAGTTCGCGCGGGGCGCGAGCACGTCGAGGAGCGAGGCCTTCTGCAGGCTCGCGCGCTCGAGGCGCGCCCCCTCGAGCAGGGCACCGTCGAGCTGCCCGCCGCGCAGATCGACGCCGCGCGCATCCACCCCGCGCAGGTCGAGGCCCGCGCAACGGGCCCCTGGACCGAGGGTGCCGGCGGGCATGCCCTCGCTCGACCAGGCCGTCGCGACGTCGGAGAGCGCCAGTCTGAAGTCGGCGGCGCCGGTGGCGCCGTCGAGCTGGGTCGAGCGGAGGTCGGCGCCGTCGAAGCGCGCGCGGTCGATGCTGGCGCCGTCGAAGTCGGCAGCGGCGAGGTTCGCGCCGCGCAGGTCGGCGCCGTCGAGCTGGGCCCCGGCGAACTGGGCGCTGCGGAGGTCGGCGCCCTGGAGGTTGGCGCCCCGGAGGTCGGCGCCCCGGAAGTCGATGCCCGGCAGCTCGGTCGAGGCAAGGTCGGCACCTCGGAGCCTGGCGCCGGCGAGCAAGCCCTGCTGCGCCCAGGTGGGATCTTGCTCGTAGAGCCAGAGCCGGAAGGCGAAGCCGTCGCCGGCCACGATGCCGAGCGCCGCGCCCGCCGCCGTGCCCAGTGCCAGTCCCGTCGCCAGCCACCACTTGCGACGCGCCCGCGCCCGCGCCAGCGCGTCTTGCGACGCGGCCAGGTCCTCGGCGAGCTTGGCCTTCTGCGCGGTGATCTCGGCCACGCCGGCGCGGCGCTCCACCCCGTTCCACGCCGCCGTGCCCGCTGGGAGCCTCGGCGGGCGGTACCCGGGAAGGAACGCCACCGGGTTGGCGGCTTTCAGCGCCTCCACCACCTTCGCGGCGTCGCCCGCGGCGCGCGTGGTCCAGCGCGCGATGAACACGAAGCCGCCCCGGTGCTTCGCGGGGGGTTCCGTGTCGACGAGGCGCAGGCCAAGGTCGGCGATCGTCCCGCGGCGAAAATCCACGCGGCCCGGCATTTCCCGTCCCGAGGGCAAGGGCTCGGGCGCCCAGAAACAGACCTCGGCGCTGTCCATCCACCAGGCCTCGCCCATGCACAGGCCGAGGTCGCCCAGCATGGTCATCGGGAAGGTGGCGTTCATCCGCGGCAGCTCGGTCACGCTGCTCGGGCGCTCGTCGGCGGGGGTGGGCATGGCGCGC
>VGRQ01000177.1 GCA_016875315.1 Deltaproteobacteria bacterium
CCGGTGAGCAGCGCGCCGCCGCCCTCGGCCGCGCCCGCGGCCTCGACGCCGGTGGCGCCGCTCCCGTCGGCGCCCGCGTCCTCGACTGCGCCAGCGGCCACCGACAGCTCCACCGTACCACCGGCAAGTAGCGACCCCGCGAGCGCCGCCAACCCGCAGGGGGCGGCCTGGGACGAGCCCACCGGGGGGGCCGACAAGCAGCTCAGCGACGCGGTGGCCATGCTCACCACCGGCGACGCCTCTCGCGCCCGAGGCGCCCTCGACCTGTTGAAGCCGCTTACCTCGCAGTACCCCGATCGCGCCGAGATCCCCTACAACATCGGCGTGGCCCACAATATCCTGGGCGACGACACCGAGGCCCGGCGCTCCTGGCTGCGGGCCACCGAAGTCGACCCGGCCTTCGCACGCGCCTGGCTCAATCTCGCCGCCCTGTCGGCCAGGAAGGGCCAGCACGAGGCCGCGCTGGCCAGCCTCCAGGCCGGCATCCGGCAGAACCCGAGGGACGTCGATCTCCGCGTGGCGGCGATCGCGACGCAGCGGCAACTCCGTCGCTACTCGGAGGCCGTCGCCGAGGCCAAGTCCGCGTTGAAGGTCAACAGCAAGGCCATCGAAGTGTACAACCAGCTGGCGCTCGTCTACATCGACACCGGCCAGACCGACCTCGCCAAGTTCATGTGCTACAAGGCCATGGAAGCCGTCGAAGGCGCCGACCAGAACGCGCAGCTGCAAACGAACTTCGGGCAGATCTACCTCAAGGATGGCTACCCGGGCGACGCGATCAGCTCCTTCCGCAAGGCGCTGGAGATCGACCCGAACCAGCTCTCCTCGTTGCAGTTCCTCGCGGGCTACTACCTCGATAATCGCAACTACAGCGACGCGATTCCGCTCCTCGAGCGCATCGTGGGGCTGATGCCCGAGGCCGGCGGAGCCCGAACCAACCTGGGCATCGCCTACCGGGGCGACGGCCGCTACGAGGACGCGATCAAGGCCTACAACGAGGCGCTCCGCCTCGACCCCGGCTCCGCCGAGCCCCATCGTAACCTCGCCGTGCTCTACTCCGACTACATGAAGGCCTACGACGCGGCCATCAACGAGGTCGAGGCCTGGCGCCGCTACGGCGGCAACAGCGCCGAGGCCGACGCCTGGATCGCCCAGATCCGCAAGGACCAGGAAAAGGCCGAGAAGAAGCGCAAGAAGGACGAGGACGCGCGGCGAAAGCAGGCCGAGGAAGACGCGGCCCTCGCGGCACCGCCGCAGCCAGCGCCCGAGCCCGCGCCGGCGCCCGCGCCCGAGCCGACCCCGGCGCCCGGGGAATCAAGTCCAGTGCCCGAGGGTTCCGATACTCCGTGGGGAGGTGGTCAATGACGACGCTACTGCTCATTGTCTCTGCTGCGCTCGCCCAGTCACGCGGCCTCAAGTTCGGCGACGAGATCACCAAGGTGAAGATCCAGAAGCCCGAGATCGCCATCGTCATGACCCAGCAGAACCTCGCGCCCCGGTACGACCTCGAGCTGAAGGAGTCCTTCCTGCCGAAGGTCGTGGAGAGCGTCGAGAAGAAGCCCTTCTAGGCGCCGATGCAGATCCTGCTGGAGGGCTTCGAGAAGGGCGGGGTGTTCATGTGGCCCATCGCGCTCTGCGCGCTGATCGGGGCCACGGTGGCGGTGGAGCGAGCCTTCTTCATCTTCCTCCGTGCCGCCGTGCACGGCCCGGTCTTCATGGCCGCCGTGCAGCGCCACGTGCTCGACGGCAACACTGACGCGGCCATACGCCTGTGCAACGCCGAGCCCGCGGCCGCATTGCCCCGGGTCGCCAAGGCCGCGCTCCTGCGTGCCGACCGCGCCGACGCCGAGATCCGCGACGCCATCGAGGAGTCCTCGCTCGAGGTGTACCCGGAGATCAACCGGCGCCTCGGATACCTGCCGATGATCGCCAACGTCTCCACCCTGCTGGGCCTGCTCGGCACGATCCAGGGCCTCATCCTGGCCTTCCACGCCGTGGGAGAGGCCACGGCCGAGGCCAGGAGCGCGGCGCTGTCGAGCGGCATCGCCGTCGCGATGTACACCACGTTCTTCGGGCTCCTCGTGTCGATTCCCATCCTCGTCATCCACGGGGTGATCGCGGCGCGCGCCAACCTCCTGCTCGACGAGATCGACCACTACGGGCTGCGCCTCGTCAACCTGCTCAACGCGGTGCGCAGCGCCGGCGCGGTCCCGCAGGGGGGTGGACCGCAGGGCGGCGGCCCGCAGGGCGGTACCTCGGTCCTGCCCTTCCCCGGGCGCTAGCGCGTGCGGCGCCGCCGGGTGCAGGCGACTGCCGAGCTCGACCTCATCCCCGTGCTGTCGCTGGTCGTGCACCTCGTGCCCATGCTCTTGCTCTCCGTGCGCTTCATGACGCTGGCGGAGCACCCGGTCGACCGCGCGCCGGTGGAGGCCACCGAGGCGCCGAGCCGCGAGAAGCTCGAGGCGCAGGAGGAGGAACGCGTGATCGTGCGCATCACTGCGACCGGCTTCGCCGTGCGCGGCGCTGGCGACGGCGAGGCCCAGATCGCCTGCACCGGGGGTTGCGGGCCGGGCGACTACGACTACCGCGCGCTCGGCGACGCGATGGTGGCGGCGAAGGGGCTCCATCCCCGCGTGCAACAGGTGATCGTCGCGCCCGATCCTGGAGTCCCCTACGCGGTGATCATCGGCGTCATGGACGCCACCCGCTCGCGCCGCGCGGGCGACCGCGAGGAGCCGCTGTTCCCGCAGCCGGTGCTCGTCACCGGGAGCGGGGAGCTTCGACCTTGAGGCGCCGAGGCAAGCGCCGGGTCGAAACGGCCACGAGCCTCTCCATCACCTCGATGATGGACATGTTCACCATCATCCTCGTGTTTCTCCTCGTCTTCTTCGACCCCGAGGCCCGGCCCGACCCGGAGTTCCAGCTCCCCAGTTCCGTCGCGACCCAGCAGGTGGCGGAGGGGACGACTCTCCGCGTGCGACGCGACGCGATCGAGGTGAACGGGCAATCGGTGCTGCCGCTGGTCGACGGCGAACTCGGCAACGCCGCCCGGGACGGTCGCCGCGTGCTGGCGGTGCTCGGCGCGCTGGAGGCCGCGCGGGCGCAAGTCCCCGGCGGCGAGCTCCCGCTCATGGTGGAGTGCGACCAGGCCGTCCCCTGGTCCACGCTCGGCGACCTGCTGGCCACGGCGGCGGGCGCCGGTTTCCAGAGCTACCGCTTCGTGGTCCTCGGCGGCGCCGACGGGCCGATCCCACCGGCCGGTGCTGCGCCCGGCCAGGTTTTTTGAACTTCCTTCACGGCTCGCTGTCGACAGAAACGCTAAGCTCGAACGATAGGGAACCCGATGTCCGCAGCCGCGCAGCAGTCCCAGGCCCCCACAAAGAACCTCCCCAAGGTGCTGCGCATTGGCGTGGTGCAGGAGGGCAAGATCGTCCAGGAGCGACTGATTCGCGCGGGCGATCCGGTCACCTTCGGCGAGGGCGCTCGCAACACCTTCGTGTACGCGGGCACCGCCCTCGGCGGCGCCCACACCTTGTTCGTGCCCGCCGGGAGTAGCTACAACCTCGCCGTGCCCGAGTCGATCGAGGGCAAGATCAGCTGGAAGGACGGCATCCGCGACATTTCCGACCTGCGCGCCAAGGGCGAGATGCAGAAGCGCGGCGAGATCTGGCACCTCCCCTTGAACGAGAACGTCCGCGGCAAGGTGGCCGTGGGTGCCATCACCGTGCTGTTCCAGTTCGTACCGGCCCCGCCCGAGCCGGTTCGGGCCGTCTCGGCCGCAGACTTCCGGCCGAAGATCTTCAACGACGACGACCCGCTGTTCCTCGGCCTGCTCGGTGTCTTCAACCTCATCGCGGTGGCCTTCCAGGTGTGGGTCTTCCTCACCCCGGTGCCGGAAGAGAACGCGCTCGACCACGTCGACGACGCGCTCGACCTGCTCGTGGAGAAGAAGCCCGAGAAGATCATCATCAAGGACAACACGATTCCCGACCCCGCCAAGGCGGAAACCAAGAAGCCGGAAACCAAGACCGAGGCCAAGAAAGACGACGGCGCGCCCAAGCCCGAGGAAAAGCCGGCGCCCACCGCCGAGTCGGTAGCGAAGAAGTCGGTCCTCCTGCAGATGCTCGGTACCACCGGCGCCGCCAACAGCGACCAGGTGGCCAACGACATCCTCGGCGACGCGGAGGCGCAGAAGGGAAGCCTCGACAGCGCGCTCGAGGGCGTCGGCAAGGTCGAGGCCGCGAGCGCCGACAACCTCGGCCTCAAGAGCGGCGGCCAGGGCGGCAAGGGCGACGCGGCGGTGGGCATCACCAACGCCACAGGCGGAGAGGCCGGTACCGGCACTGGCGCCTCGGTCGCGGTCAAGAAGCCGAAGGTCGACCTCTCGGGCGAGGGCGACGTGTCGGCCGAGGAAGGCGACGCCGGCGGCGTGGCCAAGGTTGTCCGGGCCAACAAGGGCCGCATCGAAACCTGCGTGCAGGTGTCGCTGCGCCAGAACCCCGACCTGTCCGGTCGCGTGTCGGCGGGCTGGGTGATCCAGCAGGGGAAGGTGAGCGACGTGCACGTGGTGAAGAACACCACGGGCGACTCGGCCCTGGGCGAGTGCATCGTCAAGGCGGTGCGCTCCTTCCGCTTCGACGCCGGGCTCACCGCCACGGTCGACGAGTTCCCGTGGGTGGTCTCGGGCCAGTAGTCGCAGGCAGCGGCGCGTCTCTTTGCACGCGCGCAACAACGGCGCCTGCGGATGGCGCCCGGCTGGGCTAGGCTAAGTCGTCTTCCCCTGCCCGGAGCGCGCATGCAACTCCTCGTCGCCATCGCCCTACTCGCCAGCGCGCCCGCCGAGGCCGCCACGCCCGGCGTGGTGGGCGAACTCGAGCAGTCCGCCAGCACCACCCCCAAGCAGAAGTCCGAGTTCGCCGCCGCGGCGGTGTCCGAGATCGACGGGGCGGTGACCACGGTCTCGAAATTGCTGGAAACCGCGCGTAACGCCAAGGAACCAGACAAGGAAGAGATCCAGTGCCTGGAGGACAAGCTCCCCCAGCTCACGACCATCGCCGAGGTGGCGAAGAAGACCAGCACGTCGATGGAGCAGCATCTCGCCGCCAACGACCTCGCCCACGCCGACCAGGAGTACCGGCAGCTCGCCGTGCTCCTCACGCGCGCCCGCGAGTTCCTCGTCGAGGCCCAGCAGTGCGTCAAGGGGGCGGGCAGCACCAAGGGAAAGACGGCCTCCACGCTGTCCTCCGACGACGCCGCCAACACGGTCGATGGTACCGACGAGATCGAGCCCGTCCCCGACGTCCCGATCACGCCGGTCTGATCGGCCACCCAATTCCATAGCTGCCGGTGTCAATACCGGCGGCGCAAGTTCAACAGCCCGGTTAAGGGGCGTCGCGTCGTAAGCAGGTATTCAAGCGGATGGCAGTTGCGAGGCAGTCCCCGGGTCCACGCGTGCTCGCCCTCGCGAGCATCGTCACCGCTACCGCGCTGACTTCCGCCCCGGCGGCGGCTGCTCCAGGCGACCACATCCGCGTGGGCGACACCACCATCACCCCGTCGGTGATGTCGGGGCTGGAGTTCCACAGCAACGTCTACCTCGCCGACGGCGGTACTGGCGCGCCAGAAATCCCGGCGCTGGCCTGGGTGCTCAAGCCACGTTTGAAGTTCGATCTCGACGGCAAGAAGGCCAAGGTGGGCTTCGAGGTCGGCTACGGCGTCAAGAAGTTCTTCGATGTCGATCCCGACGACGCGTTCAACGTCCAGAACCTCGACCGGTACAGCGACTTCGACGCGCAACTGGCGGCCAACTTCCTCCCCCGATCGGTGGTGGGCGCGCGCCTCGACGATAAGTTCGAGGTGAGCAGCACCCCCGCCGAGCTGGCCACGAAAGACGGCTTCGCCAACGCGAGCGTGGTGCGCACCAGCAACGACCTCACCGGCGGCGCGGTGATCCGTCCCGGCACCGCCCTGACTGTCGAGGCCCTCGGGCTGCTCGGCGTCGATGTCTACGAGGTGCCGGAAGAACTCATCGCCGACGAGACCGACTCCGCCTTCAACAATCGCATCCAGTACGGCCCGCTGGTCAACGGTAGCTGGAAGTTCCTGCCCAAGACATCGCTGATCTCCAGCTTCTCCTACACCTTCATGCGGTGGGACAAGAACTTCATCGAGGCCATCGGCCCCGACCTCGAGTCCTCGGCCATCGGCGCCTACGTGGGCAAGCCCGACGCCGATGCCTGGCGTTTCACCGCCGGTGTCAACGGGCAGTTCACGCCGAAGCTCGCGGCCGCGGGCAGCGTCGGCTTTGGCGCCGCGTACTACGACGAGCAGTCGGTCATCGACGACGCCTCGGGGATCGAGGGCTCCTCGGCCGAGCTCAACACCACGGGCGACGAGACCTTCGCCACCGACTCCTCGGCGATCGACGGCCTGCTGTTCAACGCGCAGGTGTCCTACGCGCCGATCCGGGGGCAGACGCTCACCGGCGGCTACCGGAAGGACTTCCAGGACGCCGTCTTCACCAACTACGTGGCCTACCACTACCTCTTCCTCAAGTACGAGGGCTCGATCCAGAATCGCCTGGGGCTCGGGGCCGAGGTGAACTACCGCATCGACCAGTACCACGGCGAGGTGGCGCGGGGCGACCAGAACCTTGGTTTGAAGGGCAACGTGTCCTACAAGCTGACGTCGTACCTCACCGCCGCGGGCGGCGTGGCCTGGGCCCGGCGCGCCTGCCTCGAGAAGAACTGCAACGAGAACCAGTTCTACAGCACGCAGTACGACGACGTGTCGGCCACCGCGAACCTCACCTTCACGTACTGAACCCGCGAACCAGGGCTTGACAGGATCGGGACCGCGATCCGTAGGCTCGGTGCTACAGTACTGGCCGTAGCGGCCGACCTAGACGATGCTGAACGCCTTCCTCGCCTTTCTCCTGTGCCTCGCGGGTCTTGCCCGGGCGCAGGACATCGCGGGCCCCATCGCCGTGGACCGCAGCTACATCCTCGGCGCCGGCGACACCGTGCGCCTCGAGGTGGTCGGGGAACGTGAGCTCTCGGGGGAGCGTCCCATCGAGGCCGACGGCGCCGTGCAGGTGCCCTACGCGGGCCGGGTGGTCATCGGCGGCTACACGCTCGATGGCGCCACCGAGCAGCTCACGGCCAAGCTCCGCGACGGCTACCTGAAGAACCCGCAGGTGATCCTCACCGTGAGTCAACTTGGCTCGAAGCTGGTGAGCATCACCGGAGGGGTCACCAAGCAGGGAGAGTACCCGTTCACCGCCCAGACCTTGCGCGTGAGCGAGGTGCTCGTGCGCGCCGGTGGCCTCATCGACCCGAGCACGCCGAGCGCGCAGGTGTTCCGCGACGGGCCCAGCGGCCGCGAGGTGATCGCGGTGAACCTCGAGGGTATCGGCCAGGGCGACCGGGCCGCCGACATCGAGCTGCTCCCGGGCGACCACCTCGAGGTGCCGCCCGCGCTGCAGATCTTCGTCGACGGCCAGGTGCAGAAGCCCGGCACCGTGGTGTTCCGCGAGGGCATGACCGTCACGCAGGCGGTGGCGGCGGCAGGCGGGGCGGCGCAGACCGCGCTCACCACGAAGGTGACCCTGATCCGCGAGGAAACACAGATTCCCGTCAACCTCAAGCGCATCCTCAAGGGCCAGGAAGCCGACGTGTCCCTGCGCCCCGGCGACCACGTGTACGTGCCGGAATCGCCCATCTGAGACGTCGCCTGGACGTCGGGGGTGACGCGTCAAGAGTAAAACGGTAGAATCCCCGGGACGAGGTGTAGCCTTGGCCCGAGTTCGCCCCGAGACCGCGGAGACCACCGCCACCAGCTCCCGGCCGGTGGCGTCGCCCGGCATGATCGTGCCCTCGCGGGACGAGGCGCCTGCCCCGACCGCGCTTGCCCGTCGCAAGTCGCGCGAGGCCGAGATTGCCGCGCCCCGCGGCAAGGGAAGCGCGAAGCGACGTCGCGACGCGCCCGCCGCTCCCCCGGCCAACCCTCAGCTGGCCCAGGGCATGCTCATCGGGGCGCTCGCGGGCTGCGGCTTCACCATGGTCGCCCTCGCCACCTGGTCGCCTGCCGATCCCTCGCTCAGCGTGTCGAGCAGCGGCCCCGTGGCCAACATGGGCGGACCGCTCGGCGCCTACCTCGCCGACCTGATGTACCAGGGCCTCGGCTGGGGGGCCTGGTCGGTGCTGGTCGTCGCCGCCTGGCTCATCCTCCGGCTGGCGGGGCGCGTTGCAGGGTCGGCGTGGAACTTCGTCCTCGGGGGCTTCGCCACGTGGATGCTGAGCACCGGCTTCGACCTCGCCCTCGGGCACGAGGCCACCCGGGCGTTCCCGCCCGGAGGGCTGGTGGGCATCCTCAGCGCCAACGTGCTCCGCGAGAGTGTCGGCCCGGCGGGGGCCGCGCTCGCCGTCGGAACTGGCATCTTGCTCGCCACCACCCTGCTCTTCGGCATCAACTGGCAACCCCTCGCGGCCGGCACTGTCGATCGCGTACAGGCCGGGGTGCCACGCGCCGGTCGCTTGCTCGGCGCGGCCGCCGGGGCGGCGGGACGCGGTGCCCTGGCGGTTGGCTCGCGGGCCGGCGAGGCCCTGCGCACGCGTCTTCGTCGCGACGACGAGGGCGACGACGAGATCGACGACGACGGCGACGTCGGCGAGGAGCTTGCGGTGCCGCCGACCGCTACGGTCCCGGCGCCCACGGCCAGCCCCCCCGGCACCCTGCGACCGGCCCTGCCAGTGACGGCAGGCCCCGCCGTGGAGCGGCCACCCGGCACCACGCGCGCGGGAAGCCGGTCGCCCGAGATGGACGTGGTGGCGCCCGTGGAGGACCTGCCCTCGATGCACGCCTCGGTGTGGTCGGCGCGGCCGGCGCCGGCGCCGCGAGTCCGCCTCGACGCCCCTGCGCCCGACCGGCCCACCGAGGTGTCGGGGCGCACCCTCGTGGAGGCGGCCTGGGAGGAAGATCGTTCGGCACCCGCCGCCCACGCCGCCAGCGCCTACGACGTTCCCCTCCCCCGTCACGCGACGCCTCCCGCCTCGGTCCGCGCGCCCATCGACGACATCGGCAGCATCGACGACATCGACGACCTGCCC
>VGRQ01000178.1 GCA_016875315.1 Deltaproteobacteria bacterium
CGCGTGCCTACCAGCAAGTGCGCCCCGCGCTGGCGGAGTGCCTAAGCGTCTCGCCGAGCGCCTTCTACGCGGCGTTGTCGCTGCCCACCGTGGCTGCGCCTGCCTGCGGGGCGGATCTCCTCGCTGCCGTGCCGCAGCTGCTGGTGGAGTTGTCGCGACAGCGTGCCTTGCCGGAGGGTGGGGTGTTCTGGGGCGCACCGGTGTCGCGACTGGTGGTGCCGGCGCTCGGGGTGGCCCGGCGCTTCGAGCCGCCCCGCGTGGGCATGCTGTTTGGCAACGGCGTGGTGACGGTCTCGCCCACCGAGGAGTGGGTACTGGCGCCGGGCGAGGGCGGGGCGTGGCCGCTGGCGGAAGGCGGATGGTTGCTCGGGGCCGATACCAACCCGCTGGCGATGATGGAGCTCCACCCCGACAAGTCGGGCAACGCGCTCGATTTCGGGAGGGCCACGCCCGCCGAGTGGGTGCAGAGCATCGACCGCGCGCGCGCCCGGGTGGCCCGCTACCTCCCCGCGCTCGCCGCCGAGCACCGGGCGATGCTCGCGGGCATCGTGCCGGTGGGTCAGCACGGCGAGAGGTCACTTTCCGCCTCGTACAAGGAGGCGATCGGGCTGGCCTACCTGTCGCTACATCCCTCGTCGCTCACCATGACCGAGGCGCTGGTACACGAGGTGCAGCACACCAAGGCGAACCTGTTGTCGTGGAGCGATCCCCTGGTGGAAAACAGCGACGAGCGCTACCCGTCGCCGGTGCGTCCCGACCCGCGCCCGCTCTGGGGGGTGCTCCTCGCGGTGCACGCCTTCTTGCCGGTGGCACTGATACATCGAGCGATGTATCAGTCGGGCGACCCCGAGCACGATCCGCGTCGATACCGCGAAGTTCTCCAGGTGAACCACGACGGGATGGAGGTGTTGCGGGCGCACGCTCGTCCCACGGCGCTCGGGCGGCAGCTCGTGGACGGCATGGACGCGCTCGAAGCCGCGCTCTGGGCCGAGGCGAGCGGCTGACTTGCCGACGACAACGCCGCGGCGTAGGGGTGCGGCCTTCTCCGAGGTCAATGATGCGCGCGTTCTTCCTCCTCCCGGTTCTTTCCCTGTTCGGCTGCCCCGCCTCGGTCACGGCCGAGGGCATGGACGATGGCTTCGGCATGGGCTGGAGCGCGGTGTGGTTCCACTACGAGATGAAGCAGGGCGACGCCGAGGGCATCACGCTCTCCAACGTGATGGGGCTCTGCGCCAAGCAGCAAGCTTACTGGGAGAGCTTCGAGGCCTACACCGACGCCTACGAGGAGCGACAACGACTGCGCTGAGATCGAGCAGCCCCTCCGCGACGCGGTGGCCGCCACCGAGGCCCTCTACTTCGACGGTGCCAACTACTCGAGCGGCGGCCCCACCGACGACATCGACGACGGCGACTACGAGCTGGGCAAGGACGCCTACTGGAGCGTGTTCGGCTACACCGACGACATGGACAACAGCTACCTCGACGACTTCGACGCCGACGAGAAGATCTCCGAGGGCTGCGGCATGGACACCGAGGACACGAGCGAGGAGATCGACGGCGACAGCTGGAGCGTGGAAGACGGCGAGCTGGTGATCGACTCGGTCAACGACGAGGCCAACGTCAGCGGCTCGGTCGAGGGCGAGATGATCCAGAAGGGCGATGAAGAAGGGGCGTTCAAGGCTACCTTCAACGCTGCATACTGCGAGATCGAGCTCCCGGACTCGCTGGGTTTCTAGGCGGGTTTCAGCACGACCCGGCTCCTGAGGTCTGGGTGAGCGGGCTCGGCGTAGAAGTGACGGTTCCGTCCGCCCGGGCTGAGTGCCGTTGCGGGTGCCGGTGGCGCGTCGCGGGGACGGGTGCGCACGTTGATGTTGCACACGAGTTGTCGTTGAGGCGCCTCGCACTTCTACCGCCTAGTAGCCAGTATCCCAGCCACCGCCGCTGTCGCCGTAGCCGCAGTAGTCGAGCAACTCTTGCCCCGCCGCCTCGCAGTCGGACGTGCTCGCGCACACGAACGTCGCGGCGCCAGTCTCGCCGTCCGTGACGATATAGGCGCACGAGCTGCTGTCGCAGCAGGCAAGGACGTAGTACCCGCCGCACGGCAACTCGTCGCTGAACTCCACGCACTCGGTCACGTCGTAGGTGGAGTCGTCGGGCACCATCTCGTCGTCGGCCGGAGATCCCGTCTTTCCGAGCGCGCTCGCCGCGTTGCTCGCCGGGGAGCAAGCCAGAACACCGAGCGTGACGGTGAAGGCCGCGACTGAGGCCGCGATGACCAGTATGGATGAGGAGTTCATTGTGTCTCCGGGGTTGGCGGTGAGAGTATAGCTCTATCGCATCATTACGTCAGGTATGAGATACAGGATGGTGTGCTGGACAGCGGCCGGTGAACCTGCGCAGGTGCCGCGTCATCCCGCCGACCTCAGATTGCTGCAAGAGGTAGGAAGAATGGTGCGTTCAGCCCGGGAGGGCGCGTCGCTGACTCAGGAAGTTCTCGCGAGGAGGGTGGGCATCGCGCCGAAGACACTCTCGCTCATCGAGGGAGGCAAGCTCGGCCCCACGGTAACGACGCTGTCCCGGCTTGCAAACGCAGTTGGGTTGAGTCTTGGCGATCTTTTCCGCGAAGTTCGGCCTCCGGTGGTCCAGGACGCGGTCGAGTGGCGCGGGTCCGAGGTGGGCCGCCTGTTTCGGCTCCTGCCCACGGCGGAGCAGGAGGCACTTCTTGCCCTCCTCCGTGCACGCCTTGCCGAGTCGTGAGCGCGGTCTCCACGCGCGGCGCCGCCCCCTCTGAGCCCCTCAGGTGCTGGCCTCAGGTGCTGGCCTTCTCGGCGCGCTCCTCGGCCAAACGACCAAGCACAGCCACGCGACTTCGCTCGAACACGCGTCGCTGAAAATCGGTTGCGGAAGTAAGCTCCGCGGGTCGCTCCTGGCCCCCTGGGGTGTCGAGGTACGCGAGCCAGAACGCGTTCGAGAACGCGGAGTTCATCCCGCGCACTCCGGCCATGTCGAGCACCACGCGTTCCGCTCGCTCGTGAGATCTGGCCACGCCACCGAGCCGGGTGCCGTCCGCCGGGTCGGCGGCCTCGCCCGCTGCGACGAGCAGACCCACCTCCACCACGGAATCGACTCGTGCGGGGGCGTCGTTCACTGCTGCGGAGGGCATTTCCGGTTCGAGCCTAGAGACGGAGTTTTGGCTTGAATAACGCTAGTGTACCTGGGAATGGCGCGGGCAGGGCTTCCGTTCGCACCTGCGCGGCCGACCGGACGTAAGCACGCAGCAGACCCCGTCTTGAGGTGACGCCGGGCGCCCGGCGATGCTGCGGGTGCACCCCGAGGCGATCCATGCAGGCGGCGTCCAGGACCTACACCCCCGAGGAGCGCGCCGCGCTCGTGGAGGGCTACCGCGAGTGGCGGGGCACGCAGCGGCAGTACGCCGATGCCGTCGGCGTCGCGCAGGGCACGATGTCGAAGTGGCTCGCGGGCCTGGGCAAGGGCACGTCGCCCGCCGTGAGGCGTTGCGCGCACCCGGAGTGCCGCGCACCGATGGGGGGGCGTCGCGAGGGGGCGCGGTTCTGCTCGGACCTCTGCCGCGCCCGCTGGAACAAGGCGCGCGAGCGGGAGTCCCGGCTGGACGTGGCCGGACGCGGTGAACGCGATGCGTCGGTCCCGGCGATGCTCGAGGTCGTGCCGGTGGCCACGGTCGCCGCCGCGCCGGTCGCGCACCCGGGCGCGCGCCTGGTGCTGCCGGGCGGCGCCGAACTGCACCTCGACACGCTGCCGCCCGCGCGCTGGGTGGCCGAGCTGGCGGCGGAGCTGGGGCGATGCTGAACGTCCCCTCGTCGACGCGCATCTACGTCTGCGCCGAGCCGGTGGACATCCGCAAAGGCTTCGACGCACTCGCGGGGTGGGTGGAGGCCAACGGCCTGGACGTGTACAGCGGCCACGTCTTCGTCTTCCTGTCGCGTCGCATGACGCACCTGAAGGCGCTGACATGGTCGCGCGGCGGGTTCGTCATCCTCTTCAAGCGACTCGAGGCCGGTCATTTCAAGTTCCCCGCCCGCGCGCCGGGCGCGCGCGCCGTGGCGATCGACGCGACCGACCTCGCGATGATGCTGGACGGCATCGACATTCAAAAGGTTCGAAAACCCAAAGGCTGGAGTCCAGCGTCGAGAGGGATCGACGCGGCCGTGTAGGCGTGGTCCGATGTTGACGTGTCCAGCCTCTCCGACATCGACCGCGTCCTCGCCGACCTCGACCCGTCGGTGCGCGCCGTCGTCGCCCCGATCGTGCTGGTGCTCCGGGCGCTGATCGAGGGCCTCCAGCTGGAGCTGGCGCGCAAAGACGCGCGCATCGAACAGCTTCTCCGCACGATCTACGGGCGAAAGTCCGAGCACGTCCCCGACCCCAAGCGGGAGGCGAGGAAGCGGGCGGCGTCCAAGCGCACACCCGAGGAGCGCGAGGAGGCCCGGCAGGAGGCGCGGGAGAAGAGCCGGAAGAAGCGCGCCGAGCTGCCGGTCGTCGAGAAGACCATCCCGGTCCCCGACGAGGATCGGGTCTGTCGCGCGTGCGGGGGGACGGACATGCGCCCGCTCGGGGAGGGCGACGTCAGCGAGCAGGTCGAGTTCATCCCCGCGCGCACCGTCCGCATCCGCTGGGTGCGGGAGAAGCTGGCGTGCGCCTGTGGCGAGTGTGTCATCACCGCGCCGCCACCTCCCCAGGTGCGCGAGGGCGGGCTGTACGGGCCGAACTTCCACGCGCAGGTCGTCGTCGCCAAGACCTGCGACGCGATGCCCCTGCACCGGCAGGCCAAGGCCCTCGCGCGGGAGGGCTGCCAGGTCAACCCGACCCAGCTCGGGGCGATGTTCCACCGCGTCGCCGACCAGGTCGAGCCCATCTACAAGGCGATCGGCGCCGCGGTGCCCGAAGCGGCGCACGTCTGTGCCGACGAGACCACCCAGCCGGTCCTGGAGAAGGGTGGGACGCGCAAGGGCTGGATGTGGACGTTCATCATCCCGGCCGCCATCTTCTTCACCTTCGACCCCACCCGGGCGGCGAAGGTCCCGGACCGGGTGCTCGGGAAGAGCGGCGGTGTCCTCCAGGTGGACGGGTACAGCGGCTACAACACTGTCACCGTCCCCGAGAAGCGACGACGGGCCGGGTGCTGGTCGCACGGCCGCCGGAAGCTCTTCGAGTGCCGCGAGAGCCACGGGCACGTCGTCGACCCGATCCTCGACGAGATCGGCAAGCTCTTCGACGTCGAGGTCGCCGCCGCCGACCGCGGCATCTACGGCACCGACGCGCACCTGGCCCTGCGCCAGGCCGAGTCCCGCCCCGTCGTCGACCGCATCTTCGAGCTCCTCCGAGACGCCCAGGGCCGGGCGGGGCCAAGGTCCACGCTCGGCGAGGCGCTGGCCTACACGGTCAACCAGGAGGCTGCGCTCCGGGTGTTCTTGACCGACCCCAAGGTGGCCGTGGACAACAACGTGAGCGAGCGGGCGCTCAGGATCGTGGCCCTCCTCAGAAAGAATGCACTGTTCGTCGGCCACGACGAGGCAGGCCAGAACCTCGCCATGCTGCTGACCATCGTCGCCACCTGCCAGCTCCACGGGGTCGAGCCCCGGCGCTACCTGGCGGACGTCATCGTCCGCGTGAACGAGCCCGGCGTCACGGTCGACGACCTGTTGCCCTGGAACTGGAAGACGCCGGCGTAGGGCGGACCTCGGCTGCGGCCAGTGTCGCACGAGCCGCCACCCGCGGACAGACGGGCTCGGCTGCGTGTTTACGACCGGACCGCACCGCGCCCGGAGACGAGAAGCAGCTGAGCCACGTTTCCCGTGGTAAGCGCTTGAATGCTGGCGAGGCCCATTCCCATGTTTCGCCGTAGGCTCCTCGCGCTCACGCCGTCGCGCAGCACCTCACCGCCTGCCGGTCGCTCAGGCCCGGGTGTCGGCCCTCCAGCGAACGCCGCACGCCGACCCCGGTATCGACTATCAGCGTTCGCACCTCGGAGAGCGAGGGAATCACCCGGGCGGCGAGCACGCCGCCGCATTCGCTCGCCGAGTGGTCGCAGGTGTTGGTGATCAACTCCTGCACGGCTGTACGCAGGATGTCCTCCTCCTCGTCGGTGAGCGGTGCAACGCGGCGAACCAGGCGGAGCACATCCCGCTCGCCACCGAGCCCGTTGAACGGGGTTGGTGCTACGGCGAGTTGCGCTCCCCAGATGGGTTCGGGCTGGTGATCTACCGCCAGCCGGCGCCCCTGATGGTCAAACGCTCGGCGTAGCGCGAAGAGAAACGCGGCGGCCACCGTCCCGGGTGGCCACAAGCGCGCAGGTCGGCCGTGATGTCGTTGTCGACCCGAGTCGCGAGCGGGAAGGTGCCGAAGCCCGGCGGGAGTCCCAGCCCCGAGAGCAGGTGGGCCAGTGCCGCCGTTGAGTCGCCGAGGGGGACGCTCAGCGACGGAGTGCGCACGGCGTCCAAGCTACGGCTTCAGCACGCTGATCGCCACGATCTTCCCCTTTAGTTCACCCGGCCGACCGAAGGTCCAGCCCTCGCCGGCCGCCAGCGTCTCCGCGTAGGGGAACCACTCCTGCACGTCGGGGTCGGTGCGGGGGGCGCTGGGCTTGTCGAGGAAGTCGAGGTCGGGCACGCGCACCGCGAGCCCGCCCTGCTTGGTGGTGTAGGCCTTGCCCTTGAGGATGCGCACCGCGCGCCAGGGGAACTTCTCCCAGTCGTCGCCGGCGCGGGTCTTGAGCACCAGCGTGGTGCCCACGTCGGCGATGAAGACCACCGAGCGCAACTCCTCGGGCTCCACGTCGGGGCCCTGGCGGCCGCTCACCGCCTGGACGTCGACGTGGCGGCGCTCGCCCGAGAGGTTGATGCCGGTGAAGCAGGCGATGTCACAGCGCAGGCGCGGGGGGAGGTCCCAGATCATGCGCGAACGTAGCGCGGCAGGGGACTACTCGCGCTCCAACTCGAAGTCGCAGTCGCCCCACTCGCCGGTGATGGTGTCGGCGCCGTCCCACTCCACGTCGTCGGGGTTGTCGCAGGCGGCCTCGCCGCTCAAGCCGCCGATGTCGTACTCGCAGTCGTCGACATCGACGTCGAGGTCTTGCTCGCCGAGGGCGCCCTCGGCCTCGACCTGCACCTCGAATGTCTGCTCGCAGTCGGTGCCGTAACCGTCGGTGCAGTCGAGCCAGCCCTCGCCCTCGTACTCGCCATCGCCCCACTCGAGCGTGATCTCCACGTCCATCGCGTAGTCGCCACAGTCCACCTCGCCGGCCCAGTCGCCAACAAGAGGGGTACAAGCCAGCAAGAAGAGAAGCACGGTCACCTCGCGGAGGCGGGAGCTAACGCGCGCGCCACCGCCGCGGCGAACACGGCGCGCGTCTCGGGGAGGTTCCAGGCGATGGCCTCGCCCACGTCCCAGGCCTGGTGCGTCTCGATGATCACGCTCGGCATCGCCGGGCGCCGCAGCACGCGGATGCGCCGCTCCGGGCTGTGGCGGTCGACGAAAACCCCCGGCGAGGTGGTGTCGTACAGCCCCGGGTAGTCGGCGCCGTCGTAGGCGGTAAATCCGTGGGCAATCATCTCGACGGCGAGGCGCTGGGCCAGGTCCTTGCGGCCGGCCGCCAGAGTCGAGTCCACCGTCTCGTCGCTCCAGAGGATGGCGAAGCCGCCGTGCCCCTCGTTGCGGTAGCAGTCGCGACCCTGCACCTGTTTCCAGGCGTAGCCGGGGCCGCGCACGTCGCTGTGGAGGCTGATGAACGCGTCGGCGCCCCAGTCCTTCGCCTCGGTGATGCGGTCGGCGTACTCCGTGCGCTGCTCGCCCTGTCGCGACAGCTTGATCGCGAAGGGGCCGAGGCCGGGGAGTCGTCGCGCGAGATCCTCGGCGAGCGAGAGGGTGAAGTCCTGCTCGTCGACGCAGAAGGCCGACTCGTTACCCGGGTTGCCCTGCGCGCCGTGGCCGGCGTCGATGTACACGTTGACGAGGTCCATGCGGCTCTCGACACCGTAGCCGGCGGCAGGTTCACGGGCGCGCGCATCCGCCGCCCGACCGAGGTGGCACCTTTCCCGCTCTCCACCTACGCCGAGGCCCAGCCCGTGGCCGAAGCGATGGCCGGCGAGGAGATCGCCCGCATCGTGGCATGGGTCGAGGTCGGCGCGTTGGGGCCCGACCGGTCGAGCATCGACTTCACGGTGGAGGACAGCGTGGCGAACCCGGCCTACATCCAGCCCCGGGCCGACCCTGCCTGGCTCGATGGCAGCGGCATGACCATCCCCGCTCCTACCGGACGGCCAGGCCGAGCCGCGCCGCCTCGCGTAGCAGGTTGTGCCACTCGGGATGATCGGCGTCGCCTTGCAGCACCACGCTCGTGGCGCCGAGGCGCCGGGCGCGCACCAGCGCCTGCTTGTGTACGCGGCCGGGGGTGTCGCGCGACACGAGCAGGACGGCCGGCGGGGCCACGCCGGGGAGATCGCCCTCGCCATGCCGCGCGAGGTAGGCGGCGTCGAGCCCGGGGCAGGCGTGGCGGAGCGTGCAGGTTTCGCAGGCCGGGGCGTAGGCCCGCGGTCGCGACGGCGCCGTGCCTACCGCGAAGGCCTGGTGGACCGGCGGGGTGTCGAGCCGGTCGGCGGCGAGCGCCCGGTGCCGAGGCAAGAGACACAGGGGGACACCGACCACCTCGGCGTCGAGGCGCGCCGCGAGCGCCGCGTCGAGCACCGGCGCCAGTGCCTCCGCCGCGAGCGACAGGCGGGGGACGATCATCCGCGCAACCTTTGCGGCTCGGCCCTCCTCGCGGGCCACGATGAAGCGCAGGCCGGAGGCCCCGAGCCGCGTGGCCAGCGCCGGGAGCCCGCCGAGGGCCGCGAGGTTGCTGCGCGTGAGCACCGTGGCGAGGCGGGTGTTGATGCCACACGCCGCCGCCGCTCGCGCCCCGGCCGTGGCCTGTCGCCACGCGCCCTCGACCGACACCAGCCAGTCGTGCACATCGGCACGGTCGGCGTGGATGGCGATCACCGCGTCGCTGAGCCCCTGCGCGCGCAGGTGCGCCGCCGCCC
>VGRQ01000179.1 GCA_016875315.1 Deltaproteobacteria bacterium
CTCGTCGGCCACCCGCTCCAGGAGGGCCGCCGAACCCCTCGGCCGCGCGGTCCGGTCGAGCACGGTGAGCAAGGCGCCATCGAGCTCGGGGCTCACCGCCTCGAAGCGACCGGCCTGGGCTCGGTCGCCTGCGAAGCGACGCAGGGGCTGGGCGCGCCAGGCGACGAGGCCCAGCGCCGCGCCCGCGCCGGTGAGCAGCGCCGCGATCCCGACGCTCCGGGCGCCCTCGTTGGCGGCGAGGGTCGCCAGCGACCAGCCCAGCAACACGGCACCGGCGCCGAGCGACGCCGCCCCGCCGAGGGCAATGACGACCTGCCTGGCGCGAGCGCGCGCGAGGCGGCGGCGGATTCGGGCGAGGGCGTTGGACACCGGGCTCGGGGCTGCGGGGATCGACCCGCCAGGGGGCCGATGGGTTCCGTGGGCTTATCGCGACGCGGGCAGGCGAAGGGTGAAGCGGCTGCCGCGCCCGCGCTCGCTCTGCACCTCGATGCGCCCGCCGTGCTGCTCGACGATCCGGTGGGCGATGGCAAGGCCGAGACCCGTGCCCTTCCCCGGTGGACGGGTGGTGAAGAAGGGCTCGAACAGTCGCGACAGGTGCGCCGGATCGATGCCCTCGCCGTCGTCGACGACGCTCAGCAAGACGTCGTTCTTGTCGACCCGCGCTCCCATCTCGATGCGACTCGCCCCGGCGTCGGCGGCGTTGAGGAGCAGGTTGACCAGCACCTGGTGAAGCTTTGTCACTTCGCCCCGCACGTGGGGCACCGGGTCGACCCTCAGGCTCAGCTCCACCCCGCGGAAGCTCGCCTGGTGTCGCACCGTGCTGGCGCCCTCCTCGATGAGCTGCACCACGTCGACGTCGCCAGGCTCGGTCTCGTCGGCCCGGGCGAAGTCGAGCAGGTTGCGCAAGAGGCGGTGCATGCGCTCCACCTCGACCTGCGCGCGCCGGGCAAGGTCACCGGCGTCGCGATGGGCAGGGTTGCCGGCAAGGATCTCCACGTAGCCGCGCACCGCCGCCAGCGGATTGCCCAGCTCGTGGGCGAGACCGGCGGCGAGGCGCCCCACGCTGGCGAGCTTCTCCGACCGGACGAGGGCATCCTGCGTGCGACGCAGGTCGGCGTTGGCGGTTTCCAGCGACGCGAGCTGCTCGGCGGTGCGGGCACGGTAGGCGGCGAGGGCCTCGCTCATCAGGTTGAGGTGCTCGGCCAGCTCGGCCAGCTCGGCGGGCGCGTCGCCCGGGACCGCCGTGCCGAACTTGCCGCCCGCGATGGCCTGCGTGGCCTCGCCGATGCGGCGGATGGGATCCACGACGTTGCGCCGGAACAGGAAGTAGCCGAAGAGGCCGATGATCCCAGCGGAAAACAGCGCGTGGACGACGATGACGCCCCAGGCCGGCCGCTCCACCCGCGCCCGCGGGTAGCGAAGTTCCACCACCGCTCGCGGTCGTCCCGAGCCCACGGGCACCACCACCCGCACCGTGTCGTCGAGCTCGGCGAGGCTCGACTCGCGCGTGGCCACGGTGCGCCGCACCACCGCGTCGGCCTGGCCCAGGTCGGCGCCGGCCAGCCGCTCCCCCTCCGGCGACCACACGGTGATCGCCTCGATCCCTGCCCGCCGGTAGGCATCGATCACCCGCCTCCAGCCCTCCTCGTCGGTGGCGCCCAGCTCGCCCGCGATCGCGGCGCCAGCCGACTCCGCGAGGTCGGCGGTGGCCTCGCCGAGCACGTAGCGGGTAGCGATGTGGAATACGCCGGCGTCGAGCACGGCCACGCCCACGGTGAGCAGCCCGAGCGAGAGCGCGATCTCCACCCAGAGCGAGGCGCGCGCGGCTGGGGCTGAGGGCATGGGTCCGCCATGGTAGCAACATCGCCCGGGCAGGCGCTGCCGCGGTCGCGACCTCGCGCCTACGCGTGGATGCGCCGGTACACGCCCACCACCACGCCGAGGATCGAGAACTGCCGCGACGCGTCGACGATGATGTCGCTCATGTCGACGTTGGCGGGCTGCAGGCGCACCCGCCCGCGCTCGCGGAAGAAACGCTTGCAGGTGGCGTCGCCGTCGACCATGGCCACGACGATGTCGCCGTTGCGGGCCTCGGACTGCTGGCGCACGAACACGTAGTCGCCGTCGAGGATGCCGTCGTCGATCATGGAATTGCCGTGGATCACCAGGGCGAAGACCGGCGCCTGGTGGGGCATGGTGGTGGCGTCCATGTGCAGGGTGCCGGCGTAGTTTTCCTCGGCGAGAATCGGCGACCCGGCGGCCACCCGGCCGATCACCGGCACCGCCACCGTGCTGTTGTCGCGAAAGCCGCCACGGGCGGAGTGGGTGACGCGGATGCCGCGGCTGGTGCGCGCGTCGCCCACGCGCTCGAGGTAGCCCTTCTTGATGAGCGCCTTCACCTGGTCGCTCACGCCGTTGGTGCTCCGGATGCCCATCGCCTCGCCGATCTCGCGGAGGGTGGGCGGGATGCCCTTCTGGTCGGTGAACGAGGCGACGAAGTCGAGCAGCTCGCGCTGGCGGGGGGGCAGTTCTTCCATGTGGGCTCCTGTACGCCCGTTCTACTGCGCGGGTGTGCAGGTGTCAAGAGGGGGACTAGGCTCACCCCAGCTCGAGGCAGCCCAGCGCCTCGATGTAGTACGAGACGTCGTCACCGAGAGTCCAGCAAACACGGCCGTCGTAGAGGACGTAGGTCACGTGGTCCGCGAGGTTCTCGCGGAAGAGGGTCGTCGAGTTCTCGACCACGTCGTCAGGGCTGTACACCGTCTCGAGTCGTCCACCGAGGGCCGACATCGCGTCGTGGCAGAGGTCGTAGTCGCCGCTGTTGGGCCCCGGACCCGAGATGCAGTCCTCGCCGTACCAGCCCTCCTCGAAACCCGTCTCGGCGAGGCCCAGGGCGTAGGTGCCCGTCGCGCCGCCGACCACGGTGAGGGCGAGGCCCTCCTCGTCCCAGGCGATGGTCACGATCGGCGCCTGGCCCGCCCCCGCAGCCCCGGTGTCGCCGCTGTCCGTCGCACCGCTGTCGAGCTGGAAATCAGAAGGGCCGGTGCCACTGAGGTCGATGCAGGCCAGGAGAGCGAGGAACATCTCGCATGCACACTAGCCGCGCGGCGCGGTTGACGATGGGCGCCAGCCGCTATCGGCGGAGTCGGGGTCCGCACCTACCGCGCCCGCGTTGTACGCGTACACGTCGGGGTCGGCCTCGGCGTCGGTGTCGGTGTCGGCATCACCGAGCCGCGACTTGCCCGGACCGGTGTCGGCGACGAGGTCGATGCACCCGAGTGCGAGGCAGAGCATGCGAACCTCCTCGTCGCGACACTACCACGCCGGGCGGGCGGCTAGTCGATGCAGTCGGCGAACTGGAGGTCGTACACCCCGAAGACGATGTCGCTGTCGAAGGTGTTGTAGATGGCGATCGACGCGATGGGGGTGGGCGAGGTGATGCCGGCGAAGCCGCCCGAGGCGAGGTCGGCGCTGTCGATCTCGCTGCCGGCCGCGTCGTAGGCCACGAGGTAGCCGCCGTCGCCCAGGTTGCTCCAGGCGCCGAAGGCGTAGGCGGTGCCTTGCAGCTCGGCGCGGATGGCGCGGCCGTCGAGGTCGGAAGTGGAGGCCGGCGACGAGGAATTGGCGATGAGCCCGTCGTGACCGGCGAGCGCGATCTGCGCCTGCTGGCCCCGCTGGATGACCGGGTAGGCAGAGGTGCCAGTGAAGGGCAGGAACAACAGGCCCTGGCTCTCGTAGCTCGGGTCGATGGTGGCGTCGTTGACGTAGAGGCCCTCGGTCTCGGTGTCGCCGGTGACGCTCAGCACCGTGTAGTTGCCGCAGGTGTGGCTCTCGAAGTCGGCCTGGTCGGCGAAGGCCTCGCCGGGGCAGGTGGCCGCGTCCATCTCGTTGACGCATGCCCCCGCGTCGCAGCTGTCGAGGGTGCAGCCGCTGCCGTCGTCGCAGTCGTCGTCGGCGTCGGTGTTGCCATCGACGGTGCCGTCGCAGTCCTCGTCGACGCCGTCGCAGCTCTCCACGGCGTCGGGGCTGATGGCCGCGCTGGTGTCGTCGCAATCGCCGGCGTTGTCGACCCAGCCGCTGCTCGCAGCGCAGGCCTCGGTGCTGGCTCCCGCGTCGCCGTAGCCGTCGTCGTCGACGTCGGCGTAGTAGGTCGTGGTCACCCCCTCGTCGACTTCCGCGTCGCAATCGTCGTCGTCGCCGTCGCAGAGCTCGGTGGCGCCGGGGTACTCGGCGGCGTCGGTGTCGTCGCAGTCGCCGCCGGTGCTCACCGCCCCGCTGGGCATGTCACAGGCCATCGCGGGCGCGAGGTCGTCGCCGAAGCCATCGAGGTCGGCGTCGGCGTACCAGGTGGCGGCGTCGATCGCGTCGGACTCGTCGATCGCGTCGTCGCAGTCGTTGTCGGCCCCGTCGCACCACTCGTCGGCGCCCGGGTAGGTGGTGGCGGTGGCGTCGTCGCAGTCGTCGCTGCTCTCCACCCAGAGCTCGTCGAGGCTGCACGCGACGTAGCTGATGGTGGCGTCGCCGTGGCCGTCGCCGTCGGCGTCCATGTAGAAGGTCGTCTCGCCCTCGGCCCCGGCCTCGTCGATGTCGCCGTCGCAGTCGTTGTCGATCTCGTCGCAGGCCTCGGCGGCGCCGGGGCTGATCGCGGCGTTGGCGTCGTCGCAGTCGCCACCCACGTCGATCTCGCCGTCCTGTTGCTCGCAGGACTCGCGCTCGCTCGCCTCGTCGCCGTAGCCGTCGCCGTCGTTGTCGACGTACCACTTGACCGCGTCGGTGGCGCTCGACTCGTCGGTGTCGCCGTCGCAGTCGTTGTCGATGCCGTCGCAGGACTCGCGCTCGCCGGGACTGGCCGCGTCTTCGTTGTCGTCGCAGTCGCCCCCCTCGTCCACCTCGTCGATGCCCTCGATCTCGCCCTCGCAGCCCAGGCGCTCGGTGGCGTCGTCGCCGTAGCCGTCGCCATCGTTGTCGGTGAACCAGATCTCGGCGTCGGTGGCCGTCTCGCCATCGATGGCGCCGTCGCAGTCGTTGTCGCGACCGTCGCACAGCTCCTCGGCGTCGGGGTTGATGGCCTTGTCGTAGTCCCGGCAGTCCTCGGCGGTGGTGAAACCGTCGCCGTCGTGGTCGCACTCCTCGCCACAGTCTTCCTTCTCCTCGCCGGTGTCGGTGTCGACGGGGGCAGGCTGGCAGGCAATGGCGAACAGGCCGAGCAGGGGACGCAGGCGCATGAAGCACTCCGGGGCGCGCGCCGATGTATCACGAGCCGCGGCCTCGCCGAGACGACGGGAAAGCACTAGACTGACATGTCAGTCCATGTCCTCCGTCGCCCCTTCCTCCTCCCTAGCCATCGGCCTCGACGTCGGCAGCACCACGGTGAAAGCCGTGGTCGTCGATCCAGCCACGCAGCAGATCCTCTGGTCGGACTACCAGCGCCATGAAACGCGCCAGCCCGAGAAGGCGATGGAGTTCCTCGTGCGCATCGGCGAGGCCTTCCCCGCCACCACCGGCATCGGCATCTTTGTCACCGGCTCCGGCTCGGGACCGCTGGCCGCTCCGCTCGGCGCGCGCTTCGTGCAGGAGGTGAACGCGGTGACCCTAGCCGTGGAGAAGCTCCATCCCGACGTGCGCGCGGTGGTGGAACTCGGCGGGCAAGACGCGAAGATCGTGATGTTCCAGGAGGGCGCCGACGGCAAGAAGACCCCGATCACCTCGATGAACGACAAGTGCGCCAGCGGCACCGGGGCGACGATCGACAAGTGCATGGTGAAGGTGGGCATGAAGCCCGAGGAACTGTCGAACCTGCGTTTCGATCCCACGCGCCTGCACCATGTCGCCGCCAAGTGTGGCGTGTTCGCGGAAACCGACATCGTCAACCTCGTGAAGTCGGGCATTCCCAGCGGCGAGATCATGAACTCGCTGGCCGACGCCATCGTGCACCAGAACCTCTCGGTGCTCACCCGCGGCAACACGCTCAAGGACCGGGTTCTCTTGCTCGGCGGCCCCAACACCTACCTGCCCTTCCTCGTGGAGTGCTGGCGCATGCGCATCCCGGAAACGTGGGCCCAGCGCGGCTACGCCGCTCCGGATCGCGCGGTGCAGGAGTTGATCTTCACGCCGCCCAACGCCCAGTACTACGCTGCCTTCGGCGCGGTGGTGTACGGTCTCGCCGAGGGCAACGACGCCCGCTACGCCGGGCTCGACGGCCTGCGCGACTACGTCCAGAACGGCCGCGCCGCGCGCCTCGGTGCCTCGGCCGGGGCACCGCTGGTGGTCGACGACGCGGTGCTCCAGGCCTTCCTCGACAAGCACACCATCCCGTCCTTCCAGCCTGCCACGTTCCTCCCGGGCGCGGTCGTCCGCGGCGTCATCGGCCTCGACGGCGGCAGCACCTCCACCAAGGCGGTGCTGGTGGGCCGGGACGGCGCCGTGCTCTACAAGTCCTACCGCCTGTCGAAGGGCAACCCCATCGCCGACACCCGCGAGATCCTCCGCGAGATCCGCGACTACGTGACCGGGCAGGGCGCCACGCTGGACTGCCTCGGCTTCGGCGCCACCGGCTACGCCGCGGCGGTGCTCGAGGAGTCGGTGAAGGCCGACGTGAACATCGTGGAGACGGTGGCCCACATGATGGCGGCGGTGTCGTTCTTCCCCGATGTCGACGTGATCTGCGACATCGGGGGACAGGACATCAAGGTGGTCTTCCTGCGGGAAACACCCGAGGGCGGTCGCGACGTGAAGGACTTCCGCCTGTCGAACCAGTGCTCGGCCGGCAACGGGACGCTCCTCCAGGCCATGGCCGAGCAGTTCGGCGTGCCGCTCCACCAGTACGCCGACACCGCCTTCGCCGCCGATCTCTCTCCCAGGTTCTCCTACGGCTGCGCGGTGTTCCTCGACGCCGACCGGGTGAACTTCCAGAAGGAAGGCTTCACTGCCCCGGAGATGCTCGCGGGCCTCGCGCAAGTGTTGCCGAAGAACGTGTGGCAGTACGTGGTGCAGGTGCCCCGGCTCGCCCAGTTCGGCACCCGCTACGTTCTCCAGGGCGGCACCCAGCGGAACCTCGCCGCCGTGAAGGCCCAGGTCGACTACATCGAGGCGCGCGTGCCCGAGGCGCAGGTGCGCGTGCACCCCCACTGTGGCGAGGCCGGCGCCATCGGGGCGGCCATGGAGACCCTGCGGGTCGTCACCCGCCGGGGACACAGCACCTTCATCGGCCTCGACGCCGCCATCGATCTCGCGTTCACCACCAGGAACGACGAGGAAACACGCTGCACCTTCTGTCCCAACAACTGCTCGCGCACCTTCATCGACACTCGCACGCCCGACGGGCGCACCAGCCGCTACATCTCGGGTTTCTCCTGCGAGAAGGGCACCGTCGAGTCGAAGGAAGCGCTGAAGGTGCTCGCGAAGCAGCGGGCCACGCTCCGCGACCAGTTCCCCAACCTGGTCCACGAGGAGTCCACCCTCGCCTTCCGGCACTTCTACGATCAGCGTCCCCTCCCCCCGGCCGGGTCGTCCACCCGCGACGTGGAGGTGCGCAAGCTCCCCTTCTTCAGGGTGGCGCGCCGCGCGTTCAACCGGGGCTTCCAGCGATCACACGCCGATCTGCGAGGGATCAAGGTGGGCATTCCCCGGGTGCTCAATCTCTACAGTACCGGCCCCTTCTTCCGCACCTTCCTCGAGACGCTGGGCCTGCCGCGTGAGAACGTCGTGTTCTCCACCGCCACCAGCGAGGAGATGTGGGCCGAGGGCGGGCGCTACGGCTCGGTGGACCCTTGTTTCCCCAGCAAGGTGACACAGGCGCACGTGCACGAGCTGCTGATGCACGCGCACACCGACCACAAGCGCGGCCCGCTCGACTACATCTGGTACCCCTGCCTCACCCACGTGCCGAGCTGGGTGAGCGGCACCATGGACCACGCCGCCTGCCCGATCGTGGCGGGCAACCCGAATGTCATCAAGGCGGCCTTCACCAGGGAGAAGGACTTCTTCGCCGACCGGGGCATCGAGTACATCGACGCCGCGCTCTCCTTCGCCGAGCCGAACTTGATGAAGAAGCGGCTGTTCGACACCTGGGGCCCTCGCCTCGGCGTGACGGAAGACGAGGTGGGCTTCGCGGTGGACGAGGGCCTCGCGGCGCTCCGCGCCTTCGACGACAGCATGCAGGCCAAGGGGCGCGCCATCCTCGACCAGGTCGAGCGCGAGGATCGCGTGGCCATCTTGATCGTGGGCCGGCCCTACCACCTCGACCCGGGCCTGAACCACGGCATCCCCGAGGAGTTCCAGCTGCTCGGCTACCCGGTGCTCTCGATGCGGAGCCTGCCACGCGACCCGGCCTGGCTGCGGCGTTTCTTCGGCGACACCGACCCGATGTCGATCAACGACGTGTGGCCGGAAAACTACTCGGCGAACTCGTCGCAGAAGGTGTGGGCGGTGCGCCTCGCCGCTCGCCACCCGAACATCGCGGTGCTCGACCTCAGCAGCTTCAAGTGTGGCCACGACGCGCCCACCTACGGGGTGATCGACAGCATCGTGAGCAAGTCCAAGACCCCCTGGTCGGCGCTGCACGACGTCGACGCCAACAAGCCCGGCGGCAGCATCGCCATCCGGGTGAAGACCTACGCCTACCGCCTCAAGCGGGTGGAAGAAGACCTGCGCGAGCGCAGCGCCAAGCGCGCCGAGCTGGCGCGACGGGTGGCGGAGCGCCGCCGCGAACTCGAATCACAACTTGCGGCAAAGTAGGAGGATCCATGGAAAACGCCCCCCTCGACATCGACTCGGAGCTGGCTCGTTTCGCCCGCGAGGAGGCCCGCAAGCTCGGCCTCGAGCGCGAGCAGTGGGTGGAGCCGGTGCGCTCCAACGAGTCGTTCACCGCGAAGGACCGCGCCACCACCACGATGCTGGTGAGCGGGCTGACACTCGCGCACGACACGCTGGTGTGCGCCGCGCTCACCGGGCTCGGCTACCGCGTGGAGGCCCTCGACGCGCCGGACAACGCCGCGCTCCAGTTCGGCAAGGAGTTCGGCAACCGGGGGCAATGCAACC
>VGRQ01000180.1 GCA_016875315.1 Deltaproteobacteria bacterium
GCCGCGTGCTGCGCCGGGTCGTCGAGCGCCGCCAGCTTGAGCGGCGCCACCAGCCCGCGCACCAGGTTGCGCGTACACTCGCGCCCGTCGAGCGCGTTCAGCAACTGCAGTCGCCGCCCGAGCGGCAGGGACTCGAAGCGCCGCCCGGTGCGCGCCACCGCGTAGGCGTCGACCGCGTAGCCGAGGGCACGCCAGCCGGGGGCCAGCGCCGGGTGGATGTCGCCGAGCGCCGCCTCCAGTCGCGACACCGTATCGGCGTTGGCGCCGAGGATGGCGCGCCCCGGGGGCACGATGGTCTCGGCGAGGGCGGAGAACAGGCTCACCGGCGCAGCCACGTCCACAGGAAGGCGGGGAGATCGCGAAGGTCGAAGCGCAGCTCGGCCGGCTCGCCATCCACCTCCGCCGGCAAGGTCGTCATCGAGCGGAGCGGGTGCAGCAACGACAGGGTCTTCTGCCCGGCGAGCGTGCGCCCGGTCGCGAACCGCAGGCGATAGCGAATGCTCCCCGGCCGCAGGCGCAGCGAGCCCTCGCAGGGCCAGCGCTCGCCGTCGAGATCGAGCGTGCCGAGCAGGCGGAAGTAGCCACGCCCCTCGCTGCTCGCGCGCACCGTGAAGGCAATGGGTCGCGACCCGATCTCGCCGCTCATCGTCTCCGCGAAGTGGATGGCCATCAGATCACCTCCGCCCCGGCGAGGGGCTCGCCCCGCAGGAACTCCAGCGCGCCGCCGTGGGCCGACTGGCAGTGGAAGGGCTCGCCATGGCGGGGCCGCACCTCCAGGAGCGTGTCGGCGAGCTTGCTGTTGATGCAGTAGGCCACGCGCCCGTCGGGGTTCTCGTAGCCGAGGCAGGCGGCGGCGCGGCCCGCCATGTCCATGCGCAGGCGCACCTCGCCGTCGCCCCCGCGCATCGAGAGCGTCCAGCGCGAGTCGCCGACGGTGGCCTCCTGCCGCCAGAGGTCGACGATCGCGTTCCAGCGGTACTCGCGCTCGCCGCGGCGCACTACCAGCGCGCTGATCCACGGGCTCAGCCGCCCGCCGAGGCGAATCTTGCCCGAGAAACCCTCGACGATCGCGCCGTCGTCGAAGGCGCACTGTCCCCAGGCGTAGGCCGGGGCGTGCTCCTTGCCCCAGTTGTGGCCCTGCATGCCGCGCCATCCCTCCACCGGCCAGCGCTCGCCGTCGACCTCGACCCACCCCGAGAACCTGGCCGACGGCACCGGCGTGAGCAGTTTCGAGCGCGGGAAACCGGCGGTGTACATCCACTCGAAGGGGAAGATCGACAGCGGTGCCCCTTCGGCGGTGTAGCGCAGGTCGAAGGCGAAGGGACCACAGCGCCCGGCCACGTGGCCTCCGTCGAGATCGAGCCGGTATCCGTGGACCGCGAGCGGGACGCCGGGCTGGACAAACGGCACCCGCTCGCGCCGGCCCCAGTGACGATCCCCGTCGAAGGCGACGAACCACGTTTCCAGGCACGGCTCGCCCTGCAGCGGCGCGAGCACGGTGAGCTTGATCCACGCCGCCCGGGGACGGCCGGGCGCGTTGAGCCGCAGGAAGTAGCTCTCCACGTGCCCCGGCTGTCCCACGAAACGCAGCGCGTTCACGCGATCCTCCCCGCCGCCGACAGGGCGTGGGCCCGCATCGCGAGCGAGGCCGCCGCCGGATCGCGCGCCCGCACGGCGGCGACGAGCCGCTCGTGGTGGCCAAGGTCGAATGTCCCGGGGGCGTACATCGCGAGGAATCGCTCGCGACCCGCGAGGTACACGTCTCTCACCACGTTCGCGAAGAGCCCGAGCACCCGGTTGCCGGTGATGTCGACCAGGGCCTGGAAGAAGTCGTAGTCCAGCTCCTGGAGTCGCGACGGCTTGTCGCTCGCCACCCGCATCTCGCGCACGAGGGACTCCAGCCTCGCCACCGAGGCCGGGTCGGCCCGCAGGGCGGCCTGCTCCGCCGCCCACCCGAGGATCATCGCGCGGCACTCGTGCAGGTCGCGGAGCACCTCCCGGTCGACGACGCCGGCGGCCTCGAACAGGTGGGGCACGAGGTCGATCCCCGCCGAGAGCAGGTACTCGCGCACCCGGGTGGCCCCGCCGTGGCGGACCGAGACGAGGCCCCAGGCCTCGAGCTGCCGCACCGCCTCGCGCACGGTGGAGCGGTTCGCGGCGTACTTCTCGGCGAGATCGCGCTCGCTGGGGAGCGCGTCGCCCGGCTGGAGGCGACCCCGGAGGATCGAGGCGCGGAGCGACTCCGCGATGCGGTCGGCGACGGACTCGCGCTTGGGAACGTGCATGACTGGTCGGACCAGTACCACCGATCCAGTACATCCGCAATCCATTGACACCTTTCAAGGCGCGTGTCATGGAATACGAGTGGTCCAACCAGTTGTCGCTGGTCCGACCACTGGGAGCCCCATGCCAGAACTCCAAACCGCCCTCGCGCTGCTGCGGCGCGGCCACGAGCGCGATCCGATGCCGAGCCTGGCCGTTCGCCGCGACCGCCTGGATCGCCTTCACGCCGCGCTGGCAGGCAGCGCCGAGCGGCTGTGCAGCACGATCGACGCCGACTTCGGCGGGCGGTCGCGACAGGAAACGATGCTCGCGGACATCGTGGCCACCCTCGACGGCCTCCGTCACCTGCGGCGCCACCTCGGCGAGTGGTGTGCGCCTCGCCGCGTGTCCCCTCACCTCGCCTTCCGCCCCTCCCGCGCCACGGTCTTCCGCGCCCCGCGCGGCGTGGTGGGCATCATCGCCCCCTGGAACTACCCGGTGAACCTGGCGCTGGCGCCGCTCGGCGCCGCGCTGGCCGCGGGCAACACCGCGTTCCTCAAACCCTCGGAGCTCACGCCGCGTACCGCCGCCGCCCTCGGCCGCATGTTGCGCGATGCTTTCTCCGGCGAGGAAGTGGCCGTGGTGGAAGGCGGCCCCGACGTGGCCGAGGCGCTCACGCGCCAGCCCCTCGACCACCTGTTCTTCACCGGGTCGACCGCCGTGGGCAAGCGCGTCGCGACCGCCGCCGCGGCGAGCCTCGTGCCCGTCACGCTCGAACTCGGCGGCAAGTCGCCGGCGCTCCTGTGCCCCGGGGCACCGGTCGCCACCGCCGCCGCGCGCATCGCGAGCGGGAAGTTGTTCAACGCGGGGCAGACCTGCATCGCACCCGACTACGCGCTCTTGCCCGAGGGGAGCGTGGAGGTCTTCGTCGATGCCTTCGGCGACGCGGTGGCGAGCATGGGCGGCTGCGGCACGTCGATCGCCAGCGACCGTCACCACGCGCGGCTACTCGAGATGTGCGACGAGGCCGAGAGCGCCGGCGCGACCGTGGTCACCGTGGGCACCGACGGGCCGGGGAGGCGGCTCGCGCCCCGGCTGGTGCTGGGGGCTCCGCCCGACTGTCGCCTGTGGACCGAGGAGATCTTCGGGCCGGTCCTTCCCATCGCGGCCTATCGCACGCTCGACGAGGCGCTCGACCGCGTCCGCGCCGGTCCGCGCCCCCTCGCGGCCTACGTGTTCCACGCGAGCGCCCGCGAGGGCGAGCGCATCCTGTCGCGACTGCCCTGTGGCGGCGGGACGGTCAACGACACCCTGGTTCACTTTGCCAGCGAGAACCTGCCCTTCGGCGGTACCGGGGCCAGCGGCATGGGCGCCTACCACGGCCGGGCCGGCTTCGAAGCCTTCACCCAGCCGCGGTCGGTGCTCGCCGCCAGCTCCATCTCGCCCGCCCGGGCGCTCTTGTCGCCTCCCTACGGGCGGGCTGTGGATCTGGCCGCGCGGTTCCTGGCTCGCTGAGGCCTACTTCTTCCTGCGCCAGATCCCCGGGCTCACCTCGACGCTGTCCTCGTGTCGCGACTCGGGACGCGAGGCGGCACCCCAGCGCGGGCGCGCCGGCTCCTGCGTGGGCGAGGGCGGCGCGGAGGACCCCCACAGGCGGGGCGCGTCGTCGCGGCGAGGGCCACGGTCGTCGCGGCGGGGGGATCGATCATCGCGACGGGGCGGCCGGTTGTCGCGACGGTTGTCGCCCTGGGCAGAGCGCGGCGTGCCGGCCGACTGTCCCTGGCGCTTGGCCTCGGCCCGGGCACGATCCGCCGCCTTCTGCTGGCGGATCTGGGCGATGCGCTCGCCCACCGGGATCTCGAGCCTCTCGGCGGGGCGAGCGTCGTAGTCGAAGCCCTCCACGCGCACGCGATCGAGCTTGCGGCCGATGGCCTTCTCGATCGCCGCGAGATCGCCTTCCTCGTCGCGACTCACAAACGTGAAGGCCTCGCCGGTGGCCTCGGCGCGGGCGGTGCGGCCCACGCGGTGGATGTAGTCCTCGGGCAAGTGAGGCACGTCGAAGTTCACCACGTGCTCCAGCGCCTCCACGTCGATGCCGCGAGCCACGATGTCGGTGGCGCACAGCACCCGGATCTTGCCCGACTTGAAGGCGGCGAGCGCGTCGGTGCGCTGGTTCTGGCTGCGGTTGCCGTGGATGCGGGCGTTGGGCACGCCGCGCTTCTCCAGGTACTCGGAGAGGCGGTTGGCGCGGTGCTTGGTGCGCGTGAACACGATCACGCTGCCGATCTCGTCGCGACGCAGGAGCTCCAGCAGCAGCGCCGACTTCAGCTCCTGCGAGACTGGGAACAACTTCTGGGTGACGCCCTTGGCCGGCGCCGCCTTGCGCTCGACGTTGAGCCGCTCGGGGTTCACCAGCATGTCGCCGGAGAGCTTCTGGATCTCCGGCGGCAGGGTGGCGCTGAAGAACAGGGTCTGCCGCTGGCGCGGGAGCAGTTGCAGCACGCGGCGCACGTCGGGGAGGAAGCCCATGTCGAGCATGCGGTCGGCCTCGTCGAGCACGAGCACCTCGAGCTTGTCGAAGCGCACGCCGCCGTTCTGCATGTGGTCGAGCAGGCGGCCCGGGCAGGCGACGATGATGTCGACGCCGCGACGGAGGGCGTCGGCCTGCGGGCCCATGCCCACGCCGCCAAACACGGTCGCGGATCGGATCGACGTGTACTTGCCGAGCGACTCGATGTGCTCGTGGATCTGCGCGGCGAGCTCGCGGGTGGGGGTGAGCACCAGCGCGCGGGTGCCGCCGCGGGGGCGACCCTCGAGGCGCTGGAGGATGGGGAGCACGAAGGCAGCGGTCTTGCCGCTGCCGGTCATCGCGGCGGCGAGCAGGTCGCGACCGGCGAGCAGCGGGGGGATGGACTGCGCCTGGATGGGCGTGGGGACGGCAAAACCGAGGTCCTGCACGCCCCGCAGGAGGGCGGCGCTCAGGCCGAGATCAGAGAACGACAATGGATTTTCCAGTGAGAAACCGCGGCGCTGCAACGTGGCGCGGCGGCGATGCGAGGGTGGGCAAGAAGGCCCGGCGCGTTGCTCGCGGCCGGGATGCTATTCCCCGCTAGGAAAAAGGCAAGTCGCTGACGACGGCGGCCACCGAGCGGCCATCGGCCACCACCTCCACCTCGGTGCCGGGGGTCCAGGCCGCCTTCCGCAGGAGCGCCAGCACCCGGGCACGCCCGCCACAGCGAGCGCCCGAGCGCGCCACCCCCACCGCCTCGCCGCCGAGCCGGACCTCGGCCTCCAGCGGCGGGATGGCGTTCTCCCTCATGGCGAGGCCGAAGAGTTTCTTGTTCACCTGGCCCATGACGTCGATGCGGTTGATCACCTCTTGCCCCACGTAGCAGCCCTTCTCGAAGGAGCAGCAGCTCTCCACCAGCCGCATCTCGTGTACCAGCGCGCGCTCGCCCATGTCTACCGGCCAGCGGGCTTGTCCCGCGCTCACTCGCAACCACTCCATGGCATCGAAGCCCACGGGCAGGGCGCCGGCCCCGCGAGCCGCCTCCCAGGTGGCCACGGCAAGCTCGGCGGGCACGACCAGGTCGAGGCCGGGCCCCGCCCCCCTGTCGCGCGACAACAGGGTCACGTCGCCCACCGCTGCGCACCGTCCCGGAGCCACGGCCGGCAGCCCCATCGTGCCTGCCACGGCCCCCGCACTCGGGCCCCCGAGGTGCAGCACCACGCGCGCGGCGGAGAGGTCTTCCATCTCCACGTCGTCGAGCACGATGAACTTGCCATAACGGCCCGCGAAGGCCTCGGGCGTGATCCCGTCGAGCACCACGAGGATCGCCTCCTCGCCGGTGCGCGCCACCTCGACGAGGCCGAGCATCTTTCCCTTCTCGTCGGTGAGCGCGGATCGCGCCGCCGCGCCCACGGCCATGTCGCGCACGTTCTGGGTGAACATGCCGTTGCAGAAGCGGCGAGCGTCGGGGCCCACCAGCGAGAACACGCCGTGGCCCACGAGATCGTGGACCAGGGCGCCGCGGCGCGCCGCCCCGACCTCTTCCTCGACGGTGCGGTAGTGCCCGGGACGGAGCCACCCGGCCTCCTCGACGAACTGGGCGCTGGCGGCAACGTGCGCAGCGAACGATACCGGTCGTGACAAGGACATCAACTGCCTCCTGGCGGCCTCGGCCTCGTGCCGGGACGGAACTGGACGGTCTCGTCGATCTCGGTGTCCTCGGGCTCGCCCATGTGGGTGAGCCGGGCGCGGGTGACGCTGCCCGCTGCCGGCGCGGCCGGCTCCCCGGGAAGCGGGCGCACCGGCCCGGACTTGCCGCGGAAGGCGATGGCCACGACGATGCCCCCCACGAAGGTGAGCGCCGCGCAGCAGCAGCCGCATCCAAGGAGCGAGACCAGTTCGGTGAAGCCGCCCATGAACGTTCCGAGCGACGCGTACCTATCGCGCAGGGCGGATCGCGCAGGCGACACGGGCTACCGGGTTCGGCATGCCGCCTCTCCCTCCCGTCCTGCAACCGGTACTCCTCGACGGCCGCCTCCCCGCGCTGGTGGCCGGCGTCGCCTTCCTCCTCTTCGGGGCGCGGGTGTATGGGCTGCTCGTGGTGGCGCCCGGGATCGTGGGTGGGCTCGCGCTCGGCGCCGCCGTGGGGCAGCTGGTTGGCGGCCCGCTGGCCGTGAGCGTGACGATGGTGCTCGCGGCGCTCGCCGGGGCAGTGATCTGCCAGCTGTTCGAGAAAGTGGCGCTGGCGGTGGGCGGCGTGGGCCTCGGCACCTGGCTCGCCTGGGCCGCGTGGCCGCTCGTCGTTCACGCGCAGGCGCCGTGGTGGGGCTTGCTCGGTGGCGCCTGCCTCGGCGGCCTCGCCTTCCCTCGCGTGTACCACTACTGCCTCAAGCCGCTCACCGCCCTGCTCGGGGCCTGGACCGTGGCCTGGGCGGTGCGGCAGGAGCACAGCGCCTGGGCCGTGGCCGGGCTGGCCATCCTGGGCACGGCGGTGCAGGTCTGGCTCGGCGGCAAGGGCGGGAAGAAACCCTCGAAGAAGGAGCGCTAGCCTCCCCGGGGAAGGGCAGTGGTGGCGCAGCTCGCGGGGGCGAAGCAGCCCTCCACGTCTTGCAGGGGCGCGCTGCCGACGCACACGGCGAGGAAACCCTGCTCCTGCGGGCAATCCACCTGTCGCACGCGGTAGCCCAGGTGCAGGTCGTCGCTCAGCGTCTCGAAGGCGATCTCGCAGCCGCGCAGCGTGTCGACGAAGCTCTCGCTACCCGGCGCGAGCGCGGCCTCCTCGAGCACGCGGTCGCGCACCAGCTCCAGCGTCGCACGGCAGAAGCCCTTCTCCAGCGACTTCATCGAGCTGGTGTGTACCAGCCGGAGCGTGCGGTCGCCGTCGGCGTGCGACCACTCGCCCACGCCATCCTCCTCCGCCTCGGGCACGGGCGTCCACGAGCCGGCGCTGTCGTTGAAGCGCCACGCGTTTCGCTGCGCATCGAGGGCCACCGGCGCCCTCGCGCACTGGGCGGCCGCGAGCGATTGCTGGTGCAGTTCCGTCGCCAGTGACTTCGAACTGCCACCGGTGACGAGCGACACCTGCACCCCCGCCTCGGCGCAGGTCCACGTGCTGCCGAGCATGTACTCCCCCGTCGTGAGCGGCAGCTCCCACTGCCGCGCCGGGTAGCCCGCCACCATGGCGTCGGTGAAGTTCGCCTCGGGCTCGGTCTTGTTGGTGATCGAGGTGACCAGCCGCCGGGTGGCGTCGTACAGGCGCCGCGCGTGCTCCTCGTTGCTGTCGACGGCCGGCTCCCAGCTCAGGCTCTGCGACAGCCCCCCGCTCTCCGCGCTGTACTCGCCCTCCGCGCCCCGGTCGCGCTCGTCGGTCACCTTGCCCCTGAGGACCTTGATCGAGAAGGCCTTCAGCGCCACGTCGTGCTGCATCATGCCGGCGAGGGGTGCCGAGCAGGCGAGGGTACACGCCGACAACACCGCGATGAGGTACTTCACCGGGCCAAGCTATCGCTTCAGCGGGGCGGGCGAACCCCCACCGCGCGCGCGGCCGACGAGTCTTTCATCGGGAGCGCCGCCCGCATGGTCCCCTCGTGTCGCGACACGGCGACCATCACCGCCGCCGCCGCGCCGCCCACGCAGGCGCCGGCCTCTGCGCCGCCCCCGCCCAGGCCCCGCGCGTGGATGGGCGGGGTGAGCTTCGACTTCAGCGTGCCGAGGTAGCGGAACCGCGTCTCGGGCAGGCCCTCGACGTGCGCTACCTCCTCGGCCAGTGCCAGGCCGAGCCCCGCTGCCGAGGCCGCCGCGAGCCATCGCCCCTGCCCCGCCGCCACCGCGTGCAGCGAGCGGACGGCGCCGCTCTCGTCGAGCAGCGCGAGGTGCGCCGCCTCTTGCCGCTCATCGCCCTCCACGCGCGACAGCGCCAGCCCGCGCGCGCCAGCGTGGGCGGCGTACACCTCCGCCAGCCCCGCCAGCAACGATCGCCTCGCGCCCGCCTGCGCGAGCCGGAACTCCAGCGGATCGGCGCCCGTCGCCACCGCCAGTTGCTCGACCAGCGCCTCGACCGCCACCGTCACCGGGTAGGCGCCCGCGCCCCAGGCCGGGCCCGTCGCCGAGCGATCACTCGTGGCCACCTCCACGATCAGGTCGACGTTGTCGATGTCGTAGGCCACGGCGCCCATCGCCTCGGCCACCGCGCGGTCGGCCCCGTGAGCCACCGCGCCCCCGTCGATCTCCACGACGAGGCGCAGGGCGACGAGGCGCC
>VGRQ01000181.1 GCA_016875315.1 Deltaproteobacteria bacterium
GCGCGGCTGTGGCGCAGTTTCCGTCCCGGCGGGCCGGCGGGGCCTTGCCCCCCGCTCGAGCCCCTCCTCCGGCAGCAAGCCGGTCTCGACGACCTCCCGCCCGAGGCGGCGGCCGCCCTCGCCGCGAGCTTCGTCGCCGAGCCCATGGAGGAGGGGCAGGTGATCCTGCTCGAGGGCGAGCCCGGCTGGTGCGGCTACATCGTGGCCGAGGGCACCGTCGAGGTGCTCCGCAACGTGCGCGGCGACCGGGCCGAGCTGCTCGCGAAGCTCGGCGCGGGGCGCCAGTTCGGCATGAACACGCTGGTGATTCCCGGGCCCCGCACCGCCTCCTGCGTGGCCGCCACGGCGGGCTGGCTCTACCGGCTCGACCGCGAGCCGCACGAGGCGCTCGCCGGGCAGGCGCGGCGGGCGTGGCGAGAGAGCATCCTCGCCGTCTTGTCGAGCCAGATCCGGACGGCCAATGGCGCGCTCGACCGCGCGCTGCGAAAGTCTGGCCAGAAACTGGAGGGCGACAGTTTCCAGTCGCTGCTCCAGGCCTCGGGCTTCCTCGAGGCGGCGCCGTCGGAAGAGGCCCTCGAACGCGTGCAGTTCGTGGTCGACGAGGACATGAAGCGCAACCCGCGCAACCCGGCGCGACGCAGCTAGAACCGCGCGCCGGCCTCGACCGACAGGCCGCCCGGCGCCTCGGGCAGGGCGATGCCGCCCGCCGTGGCCCCAGCGTACCAGTGGGTGGCCTCGTAGCGGTAGCTCAAGACCGGGGCCACCGACACGACACCCGCGCGCAGGCGGTGGTGCTCGCCCATCCTCCAGTTCACTCCGAGCTCGCTGCCGGCCGCCGTGAGCGGGAAGCCCACCACGGTCACGGTGTCGTCGCCGTAGCCATCAGGCGTGAGGAGCCCGGCCACCACCGGGACGGCACAGTCGAACCACACCCTCTCGCCGCCGGCCTCCAGCGCCACGCCGGCCGCGAAACCGCCGAGGGTGTCGCCGCCCGCCACGCTGCCCACGGCCACGGCGCCGAAGGGGGCGAAGCGGAACTTCTCCTTGTCCACCACGAGGTAGCGCGCGCCGAGCGTGGCCCCGCTGACACCCGCCAGCGGATTGCCCTCGCCGGCGCCGAGGAAGCTGGCGCGAAGGCCGAGGCGGTCGGTGGGCGCCAGCGCCGCGTCGAGCGTCACCACGCTCACGCCCTCGGTGCTGGTGGCGAGCATGCCGCCCGAGGCGCCCACGCTCATGCTGCCCCTGTCGGCCGCCGCGGCCCCAGGGAACACGTAGCCAGCCGAGATTTCGTTAGCGGAAGCAAGAGAAACAAGAAGGGACAGCATCGTGAACTCCGGTGTGCAGCAAGAGTTGCAACCGGCGTGCCAAGCAATATCGTCCCACGGTGAAGGCCGATTTTCGCCCATTGACGCTACGCTCATCAAGGCGCTGCCGCGACAACGAGGCCGCGATTACGCTTGGACGACCATGTCCAAGCTCGACCCCTACGGCACGCTCGGGGTGGCCCGCACCGCCACGGCCGAGGAAATCCGCACCGCCTACCGGAAGCTCGCGAGGAAGTACCATCCCGATGTCAACCCCGGCGACAAGGCGGCCGAGGCGCACTTCAAGGAGGTCGCCGCCGCCTACGACGTGCTCAGCGACGAGCAAAAGCGGAAGAACTTCGACGAGTTCGGTGCCGACGCGCTGCACACCGGCTTCGACCCCGATCAAGCCCGCGCCTACAAGCGCTGGCAAGAGGCGCGCGCCCACGCCCCGCCGCCTCGCGCGCACGAGGATGCCTTCGACTGGAACCTCGAGGATCTCCTTGGTCAGTTCGGCGCCGGCGGCCCGTCGGGCAGCCGCCGGGGCGGTCCACGGCGCGGGCCCGACGCGACGGGCGAGGTGGACCTCGACTTCATGCAGGCCCTCCACGGCGCCGAGGTGACGCTCACCGTCCCCGGCGTGGCCACGCCCCTGCGGGTCCGCATCCCGCCCGGCGCGGATGACGGCTCGCAGGTCACGCTGCGAGGACAGGGCGCGCCCGGCCCGGGCGGCGGCCCTCCCGGCGACGTCATCATCCGCACCCGCGTCCGGCCGCACCCCGTGTTTCGCCGCGAGGGCCTCGACCTCGTGCTCGACCTCCCGGTCACGCTCTCCGAGGCGTACAATGGCGCCACCGTCGACGTGCCCACCCCGGGAGGCCCGGTGAAGATGAAGATCCCGCCGCGCACCCAGAGCGGAACCAGACTGCGGCTGCGGGGCAAGGGCGTGGCCCGGGGCGGCCAGGTGGGCGACCTGTTCGCCGTGGCCTGGCTGCGGTTGCCCGAGGCCGAGGATCGCGCCCTGGGCGAGGCCCTGCGTGCCGCCGACGCCCTGTACGCCCGCCCGCCGCGCGAGGGGATGGACCGATGATCGTGCGCCGCGAGGTGATCCTGTCGGTGCTCGCGGGCGACGAGGCCCTGTTCGACCGGATGCGCGAGGAGGGCCTCTTGCCCTGGGACGACGAGGCCCTCGCCCCCGAGCACGCCGAGACGGCGCGGGTGGTGTACACGCTCGTCCACGAGCTCGACGTCAACTGGGCCGGCGTGGAGGTGATCCTCCACATGCGCGAAGACCTCGTGGCCACGCGGCAGCAGCTCGCCCTCCTCGCCACGCGGCTGCGCGAGCGAGGGTAGGCCGCCCGTTACCCGCTGGCGTCGCGCGTGAGCAGCAACCGGACGTCGAGCGACCCGTTCTTGAGGCGGTGCCCCACGGGGCGGTCGAGATCGAGCAGGTGTACCGGCGCGTCGGCCGGCACGAGCAAGGCCGCGCGCCAGCCCGCGTAGCGCTGCCGCAGCGCGTGGCCGACCCCGGCGTAGAGCCGTTCCACCTCGCCCCGGCCGATGCGCTCGCCGTAGGGCAGGTTGGCGACGAGGAGGCCACCCGCCGCCGGGGGGTCGAGCGCCTCGATGGCCCCCGGCGCCCAGGTGATGAACTTCTCCACGCGCGCGCGCAGGGCTCCCTTCCGGGCCAGGTCCACGAAGTCGGGCCGGAGGTCGCGGGCGAAGATCGGGGCCGCCAGCGTGTCGCGCTTCTCGGCGCGGACCTCGTCGCTCACCTGGCGCCAGAGCGCGCGGTCGAAGCCCTGGTGATGTTCCAGGCCGAAGTCGTCTTTCCCGCGGTGAATGAGGGGAGCCTTGCCCAGCGCGATGTAGGCGGCCTCGATGGCGATCGTCCCCGATCCGCACATCGGGTCGAGCAAGGGCTCGGTGCCGTCGTAGCCGGCCAGCAGCAGGATCGCGGCGGCGAGCGTTTCCTTCAGCACCGCCGGGTGACCATTGACGCGCCAGCCGCGCTTGTGCAGCGCGCGCCCGGCGGTGTCGAGGCCGAGTGTCAGCTTGCCCTCGCGCCAGTGGGCTACAATCGTCACCGGGTAGTCGTGGTCGGCATCGTAGCGGGGCCCGGCCTGTCCCGCGAAGCGCGCGGACACGGCCTCGGCCACCACGCGTGCCAGTGCCTCGCCGTCGCGTCCCTCGGGGACGACCGGCTGCACCCGGTAGGGACGGTGGGCGCGCAGCCACTGGGTCCAGTCCACGGCCATCGCCAGCTCCGACATCGCCTCGAGCCCAGGCGCCTCCCCCTCGGTGACCACCCGCTGGATGCGGCTGGCGGTGCGCAGCGACAGGTGCAGGCGGTAGGCGGTGGCGAGGTCGGCCTCGAAGCGCACCCCGCGAAACACGCGGGCGCTGGGCTCCACGCCGAGGGCGCGCAACTCCTCCACCAGCACCATCTTGGTGTCCTCGGGACAGGTGGCGAGCCAGCGAAGGGGTTCCACGCGCCCGCATAGCCCCCCAGTTACACCGGCGGGGCTCTCCCGAGGTGCCCGTGCAGATCGACTTCCGCCCCGACCACCCGGTTTCTCCCGAGGCTTGCAAGGCCGCCACCGGCAAGAACTTTGACGAGTGGTTCGCCGTCATCCAGGGCGCGGGGCTCGCCGCCAAGCGACGCGACGCGATCCAGCTCATCTACGACCAGACCGGCCGCGGCAAGGACGTGTGGTGGCCCACCACCATCTGGGTGGAGTTCGAGCGCGCCCGGGGCGTGGTGGTGAAGAAAGACGGCCGCCCCGAGGGCTACAACATCTGCTGCACCAAGAGTTTCAAGCAGCCCCCCGGCGAGAGCTTCCCGCACTTCGCCACGGAGGCCGCCTTCGCGGCGTGGGTGCCGGGCTGGAGGGGCGCGATGGCCGAGGGCAGCCCCTTCACCGTGGGCAACTGCTCGGGCGTGGTGGGCCGCATCCGCGGCGACAAGGACATCCGCATGACCTGGGACACCGCGGGCTACGGCCCCAGCGAGATCGAGATCCAGTTCAACGTGATGGGCGGCAAGACGACCATCAACTTCTACCACAAGCGCCTCGCCACGCGCGACGAGGCCGACGGCCTGCGGCGGGCCTGGGGCGAGGCGCTCGACCGGCTCAAGGCGCGGGTCGGGTAACTGGCACGGCGCTTGCAGCCCGGAGGGGACGACTCGTTCCCCCGGAGACAGCATGTTCCTTTCCTTCATCGCCGCGACGATCCTTGGCTGCGCCCAGCCCGAGGCGCCGAAGTCGACCGCCCTCGAGATGCCGAAGGCCCCGGCCAAGGCGGCCACGGCGGCCAAGCCCAAGTCCGACGCGGAGAAGACCGTGCTCGACGTGGCGCTCGGCTCGCCCGACCACACCACGCTGGTGACCGCCGTCTCCGCCGCCGGCCTCGCCGACGCCCTCGGCAGCCCCGGCGGCATCTACACCGTGTTCGCGCCGACCAACGCCGCCTTCGACAAGCTCCCAGCGGGCACCGTGGAGGGCCTGCTCAAGCCCGAGAAGAAGGGCGATCTGAAGAAGATCATCCAGCACCACGCCGCGGTGCCCATCGTGCCGCTGGCCCAGATGCTGGACGGCGGGACGCTCACCATGGCCGACGGCACCAAGGTGACCTTCAAGCGCGAGGGCGACAAGGTGACGGTGGACGGCGCCGCGATTCTCGGGACGGTGAACGCCGTGAACGGCGTGGTGTACGTGGTCGACAGCGTGATCTTGCCGCCGGCCTAGCGCCGTCAACTGTGCGAGTTGGCCCGATGGCGTGGGCGGAGCGCCACGGCGGCGTCGCCCTCCGCGAGGTCGATGTCGCTCTGCGCGTGAAGGCCGCTACCCCACCCCGCTCACCACCCCGTCCGGCCCCACGCGCACCCGCAGCGCCGCCGGCTCGGCGGGAAGCGCCGGCATCGTGGTGATCTCGCCACACAGCGCCACCACGAAGCCGGCCCCGTGGCTGGCGCGCAGCTCGCGCACCGGCAGGCGGAAACCGGACGGCGCGCCCGGGCGCTTCGGGTCGGCAGTGAAGGACAGGGGTGTCTTGGCCATGCACACCGGCCAGTCGCCCACCGGACCGAGGGCCTCCATCGCCCCCGGGGCGATGTCGACGCCGGACGCGCCGTAGCTCTCCGCCAGCACCGCGAGCTTCTCCTCCACCGTCCGGTCGAGCGGGTAGAGATAGCGGGGCCCCGGGCTCGGCGGGAGGGACAGGAGCGCCCGCGCCGCGTCGATCGCGCCCTCCCCCCCGCGCGCGAAGGCCGCGCAGCGCGACACCGGCACGTCCATCGCCCGGCAGGCCTCGTCGATGGCCCCGGTGGCCGGGTCGCCCGGGTGCGCGTTGACGACGACCAGCGTGGGCAGGCCGAAACGCCGCGCGCCCAGCAGGTGGCGCTGGAGATTCTCCACGCCGTGAAGCGCCACCGCGCGCTCGGTGACCACCAGCACCAGCGCGCTCGGCCAGAGCTCGGGCGCGTCGCGACAGACGATGTCGAGGAACTTCTCGCCGCCCAGGTCGAAGCCGAAGCCGGCTTCCACCAGCGCGTAGTCCGCGTGTGCAACCGCCATTCGCATCGCCACCCGCGAGCACGTGCCGTGGGCAATGTTGGCGAAGGGGCCTGCGTGCACCAGCGCCGGGCCGCCCTCCTGCGTCTGCACGAGGTTGGGCCACCACGCCTCCTGCAAGAGCGCCGCCATCGCGCCCACCGCGCCCACGCCGGCCGCCGTGACCCCGCCCGTGGCCACCACCATCCGCCCGAGGCGCGCCTGTAGGTCGTCGAAGTCGCGGGCGAGCGCGAGCACCGCCATCACCTCGCTCGCCGCCGTGATGTCGAAGGCGGTGTCGCGAGGCGCGCCATCGAGCCCCACCGTCACCCGGCGGAGCGCCCGGTCGTTGACATCCACCACGCGTCGCCAGGTGGGAACCGCCCCGGCGGGGAGCGGTCCCCGGCGCGCCGCGTTGTCGACCATCGCCGCCAGCAGGTTGTGCGCCGCCGCCACGGCGTGGAAGTCGCCGGTGAGGTGCAGGTTGATGCTCACGCTCGGCTCCACCGTGGCCCGGCCGCCGCCCGTCCCCCCGCCCTTCTTGCCAAAGACCGGCCCCTGCGATGGCTGCCGCAACACCGGCACCGCCTCCTGGCCCAGCCGGCGGAGCCCCTGGGCGAGGCCGATGGTCATCGTCGTCTTGCCCTCGCCCGCCGGGGTCGGCGACATGCCCGACACGAGGATCAGCCGCCCCCGCGCCGCCTCGCCCACGCGCGGGGGAATCTTCGCGCGTCCCGGGCCCCAGGGCTGTGCCACGCCGCGCAGGCCGAGATCGCCGGCCACGTCCAGGATGGGTCGCATGCCGGTACCTAGCCCAGACCGTCCCAACTGGCGGGCCAATGCATCCGCCCCCGGCCCGAGGCTCGGTTCGATGACCGATAGTGAAATAGCCCACGGCACTCGTGCCAAAACACACAGACAGTGCCAAAATTGCCGCTAGGGCTGTGCGAGAACGCATGGCACGCCCCTTGCTATGGTCCGGTCCCCGACTGGAGACCGCATGTTGCCGATTCTGATGCTCACCCTCGCCGCCCAGGCCGGGGGCGTGGCCAAGCCCGCGATGTTCGACACCGTGTGCGTGGCGTGCCACGCGGTGGGCGGCAGCGGCGGGCAGGTGGGCCCCGCCCTCGATGGCGTGGGCACCCGGCGCACCGCCACCGACCTCGACAAGTGGCTGAAAGACCCGCAGGCCTTCAAGCCCGGCACCATCATGCCCAAGATCGACATGAGCGACGCGCAACGCGCCGAGTTGGTGAAGTGGCTCTCGTCGCTGAAGTAGTTCCACCCCCCGTCCCCTGAGGTGTCGAATGTCGACGTTTTCCCGTCGATCGTTCCTTGGTGTGCTCTCCGCAGGCGCCGCCGCCGTCCCGAGCACCGCGATGGCCTTCAACTTCCTCGAGCCCACGCAGGTCGAGAACCCGCTGAAGTCCTACCCCAACCGCGACTGGGAGCGCGTGTACCGGGATCTCTTCGCCTATGACGACACCTTCACGTTCCTGTGCGCGCCCAACGACACGCACAACTGCCTGCTCACCGCCTACGTGCGCAATGGCACCATGGTGCGCCTCGGCCCGAGCTTCGGTTTCGGCAAGGCCACCGACCTCGGCGGCGGCAAGGCCAGCCACCGCTGGGACCCTCGCTGCTGCCAGAAGGGGCTCGCGCTCATCCGGCGCTTCTACGGCGACCGGCGGGTGAAATACCCCATGGTCCGCGAGGGCTGGCTGGCCTGGGCCAAGGCGGGATTCCCGCGCGACGCCGACGGGAAGGTCGACGCGAAGTACCTGCGGCGTGGACGCGAGCGATTCGTCCGCCTGCCCTGGGACGAGGTGTACGACCTCATCGCCAAGGGCCTGGACAACATCACGCGCACGTACTCGGGCGACGAGGGACAGAAGAAGCTGGAGGCCCAGGGCTACGACCCGGCGATGATCGAGGCCATGCACCACGCCGGGGTGCAAACCCTGAAGTTCCGCGGCGGCATGCCGGCGCTCGGCGCCACGCGCATCATGGCGCTGTACCGGCTGGCCAACTCGATGGCCCTGCTCGACCACAAGGTGCGCGGCGTCACGCCCGAGGAGTCGATCGGCGCCCGCTACTGGGACAGCTACTCCTGGCACACCGACCTGCCCCCCGGCCACCCGATGGTGACCGGGCAGCAGACGGTGGAATGGGACCTCGTGCTCGCCGAGCGCGCCAACGTGGTGGTGGCCTGGGGCATGAACTGGATCTCCACCAAGATGCCCGACGCCCACTGGCTGACCGAGGCCCGGCTCAAGGGCAGCAAGATCGTGGTCATCGCCTGCGAGTACCAGTCCACGATGAACAAGGCCGACTACGGGCTGGTGGTGCGCCCCGGCACCTCCCCGGCCCTCGCGCTCGGCTTCTGCCACGTGATCCTCAAGGAGAAGCTCTACGACGCCAACTACGTCAAGGGCTACACCGACCTCCCGAGCCTCGTGCGGCTCGACACCATGGAGCGGCTCAAGGCCGATGACGTGCAGAGCGTGGCGCCCGCGAAGGGCACCGCCGCCGTCACCCTGCTCAAGAAGGGGGAGAAGGCGCCAGCAGCCGCCAAGCAGGAGGGCATGTTCCTCCCCGAGAACCTCGCCGGGGAGTTCGCCCCCTACGTGGTGTGGGACAACAAGTCCGGCGCCGCCGCCGCCGTGGCGCGCGACGAGATCGGCAAGAAGTTCGCCGACCGCGGCCTCGACGCCGCGCTCACCGGCACCTTCACCGTCACCCTGAAAGACGGCAAGACGGTGCAGTGCCGGCCCGCCTTCGACCTGGTCCACCAGTACGTGATGGACAATTTCGATCCGAAGTCCGTGTCGCAGATCACCTGGGCGCCGGTGGAGGGCATCCAGACCATCGCCCGGCTCATCGCGGCCAACCCCGAGAAGACGCTCATCGGCGTGGGCATGGGACCCAACCAGTTCTTCAACAACGACCTGAAAGACCGCGACATCTTCCTGCTCGCCGCGCTCACGCGCAACGTGGGCTTCATCGGCGGCAACGTCGGTTCCTACGCGGGCAACTACCGCGCCGCCAACTTCGGTGGCATCGGCCAGTTCACCCTCGAGGATCCCTACGCGCTCGAGCTCAACCCCGCGAAGCCCGCGAAGATCAACAAGAAGCTGAAGGCCGAGTCCGCCCACTACTGGAACTACGG
>VGRQ01000182.1 GCA_016875315.1 Deltaproteobacteria bacterium
TGACTGGAACTCGACTGGTACAAGCCCGGCTACGACCCCTACCAGGCGGCGCTGGTGATCCACGGCTACGCCAGCACCAACGGCTACCACCACCACCGGCTGCGTTTCGACACCCCCGGCCTCGGCAAGGCTGGCAAGACGCGGCTGTTCGGCCACTTCGCCTACCGCCAGTGGCTCAACGACGGCTACTGGGGCATCGGCAACGGCACCACCGTCGACCGCGCCACCGTGGGCACCGGCGACGAGGTGCTGCGCAAGCGCTACCGCTACACCCTGGTCCAGCCCTTCGGCCGGCTCACCATGCGCGAAGACCTCGGCGGTCCCTGGGCCTGGTTCGCCTTCCTCGGCGGGCGGTACTCGGTGGTGCAAACCTACGCCGGCTCGCTGCTCGAGGAGGAGCAGCCGACGGGCATGGACGGGGGCCCGGCGGTGCAACTCGGCGCGGGCTTCCTCTACGACACGCGCGAGCCCGAGCTCACCCCCGACACCGGGGTGCTGGTGGAGCTGGCGGCGCGCGCCATGCCGCCCTGGCCGGGCGTGGAGGGGCAGTGGGTGGCCGGCTTCGCCTCGCTGCGCGGCTTCACCACGCTGGGGCCGGGCGTGGTGTTCGGGTCGCGACTGATGGGCGAGTACATGTGGGGCGAGATCCCGTTCTACGACTACATCACCTGGGGCGGGCTGGTCCCCACCATCGGCATGGGCGGCAGCGAGACGATCCGCGGGGTCAACTTCGGCCGGTGGCGCGCCCCGGGCAAGGCGCTGCTCAACAACGAGCTGCGCGTCGAGGCGGGGACACACCAGTTCCTTCGTCGCGAGATCCGCTGGCAGGCGGTGCCCTTTGTCGACCTCGGGACGGTTTTCGGCGCCGGCGCGGGCGCCGACTTCCCCTTCCACCCCGGGGTGGGCTTCGGCATGCACCCCATCGTGGAAAAGACCTTCGCCGGCCGCTTCGACTTCGCGGTGGGGATGGAGATGGTCGAGGAAGACGACGGGAGCGTCACCTACGAGCCGAACCCCGGGGGCTACGTGGTGTTCGAGCACGTGTTCTAGCCGCGATACGTGGCGGCCATGTCCACCGATCTCGACGCCACGCTCGCCCGTTTCGGCGACACCGACGTCACCGTGAAGCTGCTCTGGGGGCTCATGGGGGCCATCCCCGGCGCCCCCGACATGGTGCCCTACACCTCGCTCGCCGAGGCACGCCTGTGCGTGGCTCCCGACCTCGACGACGAGGGTTTCGCCCGCGCCGAGCGCTGGTGCAACACCGCGGCTGCCAGGCGAATGATGTCGATTGCCGACGCGCTCGATACCGGCGACGTGGGGATCTCGGTGGTGAGCGGCCTGCGCACCGCGCTCGGCCTCTTCCTCGGGCAGGGCGCAAAGGCGCTCGACACCGACCCCCAGCAGGGCGCCGACGCCGCGCTCAAGGCCCTCGGCCTCGGCGCGATCGTGCATGCGGTGCCCGGTGCGACGCTGTCCGAGCGCGTGGCCAACGTGCGCGCGATGCCGGCGGGATCGGCGATGCTGCACTACTACGTGGCGGCGGAGCTCGCGCTCCCCTTCGGCGACGACCTCGCCCAGGGCGCCACCACGCTGGTGACGAGCCTGCTCGACAAGCACGGCGGCAGCGTGGTGAAGAAGCTCGAGGGCTTCCTCGGCGGCGGCACCGGCGGCAGCGCCAAGGAGGCGGTGAGCGCCTTGCTCGGTCCGTTCGACGAGGTGGCGGTGCAGACGCGCGACAAGGTGGGGGCGATCGCCGAGAAAGCCGCGTCGTTCTTGCCCCCCGCCATCGCGGCGGCGGGAACCGTGGCCGGTGCCGTGGCCACCGGGGCGGATACCTTGCCGGTGTGGCGCCTCCTCGGCGCGCGCCTCGTCGCCGAGACCGCCCTTCGCCATGGATGGAAGGAAGCATGAGTGAACTTGCCGCTGTCGTCGATTCTTTTTCCGCGTCCGACCTGAGCGTGCGCGTGCCCTCCGGGCTGTTTTCCGTCTTGCCCTTCGCGCCGGCCTGGACCCACCCGGGCACGCTCCTGGATCAGGCGGGGAGCGCCCGCGCGGCCGAGCTCGCCGCCGAGGTTGCGCGGGGCGACGGTGCCCAGCGCGCGCTGCAGGTCTTCGACCTGCTCGACAAGGCCGACGCCGGCATCGCCATCTTCAGCGGCCTGCGGGGCGCGGTGAAGGCCTACAAGGGCGAGGATGGGGCCTGGGAGGTCGACCCGCAGCAAGCCACCGACGCGGCCGTGAAGGCCCTCGGCGTGGCCTGGGCGGCCTACGCCCTGTTCGACGGCCAGGTGTCGCGACTTACCGAGTACAAGTCGGGCCGCGCGCTCCTGGCCTGGTACGTCAGCGCCGACCTCGTGCTCCCCTTCGCCGACAACGCCGCCGAGGGCGGCGTGGCGATGTTCACCGGCATCATCGACCGGTACACCCCGGCGGCCAGCGAGAAGCTCGCCGCGATGGCCGGCCCCGACGCGGCGAAGGCGGCGGGCGCGCTGGCCGCGATGAAAGACACCGTGGGCGGGCTCGCCGCGCAGGCCACGGTCGCCGCCGGGCCGATGTCGGAGTGGGCGCGGAACAAGCTGCCCGGCGTGATCGGCACCGCCGATACCGTCACCGGCGCCATCGCGACCGCACTCGACACGCTGGCCGCCTACCGCTACCTCGGCACGGCGCTGGTCGCCGAGGTGTGCGTGGCCGAGGGCAAGGCCCGCGCCGAGTCGGAAGCGAGGGCCGCCGCCGAGGCCGCCGAGGCGGCGCGCCAGGCCGCCGAGGCGGCACGGGTGGCCGCCGAGGCGGCGCGGCGGGCAGAAGAGGAAGCGCAGCGCAAGGCGAGCGCGCAGCGCGAGGACTACTCCCTCGACGCGTCGCAGCCGGCGGCGTCGCTGGCGAGCGCGCCGATCAAGACCACCCGCAACGCCGAGGTCGAGGCGCGCGCCGAGGCTCCCGTCGCGAAGTCGGGCTGCTTCGGGTGCGGCGGGCTCCTGCTCCTCGGGCTGGCCGCCGCCGCGAGCGGCGCGGCCTACGCGCTGGGCCTCTAGGGTCGGCCGATACAGCGGTACTGCACACCGGCCGCGCGCACCTCGGCCGGGTTGTAGATGTTGCGGCCGTCGAACAGCACCGGGTTGCGCATCAGCCCCTTGAGCTGGGCGAAGTCGGGGCTGCGGAACTCGTTCCACTCCGTCACCAGCACCAGCGCGTCGGCGCCCGACACCGCGTCCATCGGGCGCGTCGCGAACTCCACGGTGTCGCCCAGCGCCCGCCGCGCCTCGTGCATCGCCTCGGGGTCGTAGGCCACCACGTGCGCACCCGCCTCGCGCAGCCTCTGGATGATGTTGAGCGAGGGCGCCTCGCGCATGTCGTCGGTCTCGGGCTTGAATGAGAGCCCCCACAGCGCGATGCGCTTGCCCGCCACGTTGCCGCCGAAGAACTCGAGGACCTTGTCGGCCATCACGAACTTCTGGCGCTCGTTCACCTCTTCCACCGCCCGCACCACCTTCATCTCCATCCCGGCCTGGCGCCCGGTGTCGATGAGGGCGCGCACGTCCTTCGGGAAGCACGACCCGCCGTAGCCGGCGCCGGGGAACAGGAATCGCGGGCCGATGCGCGAGTCGGAGCCCGCGCCGCGACGCACGGCATCGACGTCGGCGCCCACGCGCTCGCAGAGCTGGGCGAGCTCGTTGATGAAGCTGATCTTCGTGGCGAGGAAGGCGTTGGCCGCGTATTTCGTGACCTCGGCCGAGCGGTTGTCCATGAAAAGGATCGGCTTGCCGGTGCGCAGCAGCGGCGCGTATAGCGATTCCATCAGCGCCTGCGCCTCGGGGTTGCTGACGCCGCACACGATCCGGTCGGGACGGAGGAAGTCGTCGATCGCCGCGCCTTCCTTGAGGAACTCGGGGTTGGACACCACGTCGACCTTGTGGGTCATGCGCTCGGTCACGTAGGCGCGCACGCGGTCGGCGGTGCCCACCGGCACTGTGCTCTTGATGATGAAGGTGACGGGGCCGTCGGCATGCGAGGCCACCTGCCCGGCCACGGCAAACACGCCGCTGAGATCGGCGCTGCCGTCGGCCGCCGACGGCGTGCCCACGGCGAGAAAGACGATGCGCGAGTGGGCCAGGCCCGCGGCGAGATCGCGGGTGAAGTGGAGGCGACCCTCGCGGACGTTGCGCTCGAGCAACTGGTCGAGCCCGGGCTCGTAGATCGGGACGCGACCGGCCAGCAGCGCGGCGATCTTCTGCTCGTCAGAGTCGACGCAGGTGACGCTGTGGCCCAGGTCAGCCATGCACACGCCCACCACGAGACCAACATATCCAGTGCCGACGACGCTGATGTTCACAGGAGGCTCCCGGTGGGGGGCCGCCCTCTACCCGCTGAGCACCGCGTCCGCTACCGCTTCCCGGTCGTCGCCCTCGCGCGCCGGGGGACGTGCCCGCGACCACACCCGCGCGAGGCCGGCGGCGATGGCGCCGGGCTCCGCCGCTACCCTCTCGTCGCCTCGGGACCGCATCTGCGCCTCGAGGAAGGGAGCCTCGGGGAAGGCGCCGCGGTCAAGGTAGACGATGGGCGTGCCGGCCACGGTGGCCTCGGCGAGCACACCGTAGCCGGGCTTGGTGAACAGGGCGTCGGCGCCGGCCACCAGCGCGGGGAAGGGCACGTCGTCGACGTACCGCGCGTCGGCACGAGCGAGTCGAGGCATGGGCGGCGCGAGGACCCAGGTGACGCCGGGGAGCTCGGGCAACAGTGCGTCGAGCGCGTTCATCCCAAAGCCACCGAAACAGGTCAGCACAGCGCGACTCGCGACGCGAACCGGCGGGGCCGAGCGAGCTAGCAACCCGCCGGGGACGACCTCGCAAAAGCCGTGAAGCCCCGGGCCGGGGGCGAGGCTCACCGCCCGGTGGGGCGCCTGCCAACGCTCGAAGGTGGCCGCCCAGCGCCGGAGATCAGGGTAGTGCCGGTAGATCCAGGCCCAGTCGAAGTTCCCCATCGCCACCGTTGGCACCCCTGCCCGCCGGGCGGCCTCCAGCGCGAAGGGGGAGATGTCCACCACCAGGCGGTCGAGGCCCGAGAACTGCATCGCGTCGAGGGAGAAGGCATCGAGTTGCGCGCGCGTGGCGACGAGATCCTCGCTGAGCGAGTCGTGCTGCACCAGCCCCACGTCGGCGACCAGCGGCACCACGTCGAGGTCGTCGCCGAGCACGGCGGGCGGCGCGGCCGACAACAGCGTCACCCGGTGACCGCGAGCCCGGAGGGTGCGCGCGAGGACGGCGTCGCGCGTGGCGTGGCCGTAGCCGTGGGCGCTGGCGACGATTCCAATCCGCACTCGCCCTGATATGCTCGCGGCGATGCATCGCCTCCTCGTCCTGCCACTCATCCTGAGCCTGACCGGTTGTCCCCCGCCACCGTTTCCCGAGGATCGCCTGCCGGTGTACGAGGAACGCCCCGTAGAGGCCAGCTTCGACCAGAACTTCGACCAGGTCTGGGACCTGGCGCTGGTGGTCTTCGGCGACCAGTACCCGCTCGACCGCATCGACAAGGGCGAGGGCAAGATCACCACCGAGTGGGTGGTGGGCGTGAGCGACTACATCTTCAACCAGTTCGGCGGCACGCGGATCCCGGAGAAGATCCGCTACCGGATGACAGTCGAGATCGGGCAGGCCAAGGGCCGCACCCTGGTGGTGGTGCGCAACCGGGAGCAGGTGGAGAAAGACATCATCTCCGCCAACCTCACCTTCACCGGCAGCATCTACGAGTGGCTCGACGTGCCCTCCTCGTGCCGCAAGGAGCGCGACGCGCTCGAGTCGATCGCGCGGCGACTCGAACGCGGCGACCACCGCCGGGCCCAACTCGACCTGTCGCGGTAGGTCCGGCCGCGGTAAGTGGGCCGGCCCCCCCGGACCGACCATGCTCCTCGCGCTCCTCGGCGCCTGCTCGCCACCGCCCCCGATGTTCATCGACAAGGCGGGGATCGACGAGGCCCGGATCGACGGCAACGCCGTGGCCGTCTGCGTCGGCCTGACCATGAAGGACGAGGCGGTGCGCACCTACGCCGCCGAGCGGCTGGCCACCTGGAAGGGGCCCCAGGAGTGCGTGTGCCAGCACCTCGAGCGAGACGGGAGCTGGGACCTCCCCGTGCTGCGTGGGCTCGACGAGGCGGAAGACGACGCCCGCGTGGGCTGCGTGGCAGCGCTCCTCGACAAGCCGGCCCTGCCCGACCGTCCCGGGCTGGCGCGGGCGTTGGGCCCCTTCCGCGCCCCGGCGGTCAAGGCGCGGCTCAAGACCGCCGCGAAGTCCGACGCCGACCTGGCGGTGCGGGCAGAAGCCATGGCGGCGCTTCGTCCCGAGAAGGACGAGGAGGCTCGGTCCATCCTCGTCGCGGCGCTCGCCGACCCCGAGGCCAGCATTCGCGCCAGCGCGGCCACGGCGCTGGTCGGCTTGCCGGAAACGGCACCGCGACTGGCGGCGCTGATGAGCGACAGCGATCCCGGCGTCCGCGCCGCCGTGCTGGCCTCGCTCGACAAGGTCAAGGGATTCGCGTTTGCCGACGTGGCCTGCAAGGCCCTCGCCGAGGACGCCGACCCCTCGGTCCGCGCGGCGGCGGCGCTCACCATCAAGGGCAGCAAGGACGTGGCCCTCGGCAACTGCCTGCGCGCGCACATGTTGGAGCCGGAGGACAGCGGCGAGGTACGGGCCGCCATGCTCACCGCGCTGCGCGGCACCCCCGGCAAGGTAGCCGCCGACACGCTCTGCGACGCGATCCCCTTCTGGACCAAGACCTACGTGGGCGACGGACCGGTGGAGAAGATGGGCAACGCCGACATCGTGGGCGCCCACAACGACCGCGACTTCGAGCGCAGCTACGAGTGCACCGAGCGGGCGCTCAAGGCGGGGGGCTACACCTGCTGGCAACGCGGCTACCTCGCCGCCTACTACCGCGAGTTCGGCGGCAAGGTGGGCGTGCCGCAGTGCGGCGGGGGCACCGCAGTTTCGAACGAGATCACCTTCTAGGAGCGAGTCATGGGCAGCCTTGTTGAAGTAGTGAAAGACCCGGCGAAGCGGAAGCTGGTGGTCGACGCGGGCGTGCGCATGATCGAGGCCGAGGTGGCCGACAAGGGCGGGCTCTCGGGCCTGGCGATCAAGGGGGCGTTCAAGCTGGTGAGCGGGATCAAGCCGGGCTTCGTGGGGGGCACCCTCAACCACCTGCTCGACGACTTCTCCACCAGGGTCGACCCCTTCTGGGCCGACTGCCAACAGAAGGGCGAGGAACCTCGCGGCTACTTCGTGCGCCGTGGCACCGAGGTGGCGAACGCCTTGCTGTCGATCACCGACGACCGCGCCAGGAACGCGCGCGGGCCAGTGAAGAACACCTACGACAAGCTTCGTCCCGAGGCGGTCAAGCACGTCACCGCCGCGATGCCGCGGCTGGCCGACATGGTCAAGACCTACGCGAGCTAGTGGCTCGTACGGCGAGGGCGCCGGTGCTGCGCGTGGGACACCGTTGTCCCAAGGAGCGTATCTCGGTGGGGCAGGCGAGACCCAGCACCGCGCGTGAATCCGCCACGAACCTCACTTCGCGAGCTGGCATGGCGCTTGCAGTCCTCCGGGCGGAGGTCCAATGCCACTCCTACTCGCCGCCGCGCTCGCCTACCCTTGCGACTTCTACATCTACGACGACTACTCCGACGGGAGCACCGACGGCCGGAGGTCCGGAGGGACCTTCGTCGCGGGAGGCTGGCGACCCGACGGCGGCACCATCGTGTACGACCTCCCCAACTTCGCGTCCGGTCGCATCACCATGCGCATTTCCAACGTCGACGAGTCCGGGGTCTCGCAGCACGACCTCTTGGAGCTCTTCTCGGGTGCGGACGGCTCGTTCTCGGACAGTCGGCGGGACAACTTCGTGCAAGTCAAGTTCGCGGGGGACATTTACGACGGCTACGACGGGCGGGTGAAGCTGCAAGCCGGTCCCGAGTTCTACGGGGACATCGAGGTGGGCTCGTGGACGAGCGAGTTCGACTGGCAGGTCGACGGGGCGTACGACATCACCGTCTCGTGGGGCGACACGTCTGGTTCGCTGGACGTCGGGGGCGTGATGTCCACCAGCATCGACTACTCGTACTATGGAACGCTGACGATGGCGACGCTGCGCGTCCCGAACGACGGAAGCTACGCGCGCGACGGCCTCATGGACGACATCGTGATTGCCGGCGTGTCGCTATGTACCGACGACCCGGGCCGCGACACGCCGATCACGCCGGACGATACGGAGACGGAGGACGACGCGGGCTCGAGCGAAACGAACGACACCCCGGAAACCGACGACGGCGGAGGTGACACCGACGGCGCGGGCACGGACACCGACGACGGTTCAAGCACCGCAGACACCGATTCCGACGTCGGCACCGAGGCGGAAACTCCGGCCCCGGAGGAGACGCCCGAGAACTCGACGGCGGGCGGGGAGCCGCCGGGGGATCTGGCCGGGCTGGATCGAGGGAGCTGCGCGACCGCCGGCGGATCGGCGAGCGGAGCCGCGGCTTGGCTCGCCTTGATCCTGAGCGCGAGGATGGGGCGGCGGATCCGCCCGGCATCGCCCCGCTAGGCGCGCGTGGCGCGGTGGGCGGCGGAGCGCTTCGCCAGGGACACGGGAAGAGGAGTTCATGTCTCCAACCTGCGGCACGCCGGGTGCTCCTCGGTGCGCCTTGACGGTGGCCGTCGTCCCGGTCCCCCGCGAGCCCTCGGCGCTCACGCGCGAGCCGCCCCGGATCCACGTCGCACACGGCGAGCAAGGCTCCCTGCCGACGCCCGGCGTCGAAGACCTGCAGGTCGCGGTCGGCGCCCTCGGCGACGGCGGATGTATTCGCACGATGGCCGAGATCCGAAAACGACGAAGGCGGTGATTCTGGAGACCAGAACCACCGCCGTTCGGAATGGTCGGGGTGGCCGAATGCGTATCGAACTTTCTTCCTGAACCCGCGGGGATGGGGGTCGGAGCAGATGCTGGTGTTCGAAGGTCAGTTCCTGCC
>VGRQ01000183.1 GCA_016875315.1 Deltaproteobacteria bacterium
CCGCGCCATCGCGACCGGCTCAATGCTCGCGCCCAGGCCCTTCATCTTGCAGCTCTCGCAACCCCCCTCCCCGTGCTTGGAATCTTCGGCGAGGGCGGTAGAAGAAAGGGCGGCGGCAAGGAGCGTGATCATGGTAGGGGCGTTCCGCGCGCTATCCTACACCACGCCATGCTCCTTCTCGCCATCCTCGGCTGCTCCACCTCCTCCGAATGGGCCTCGGCCCGGCAGATCGACTCGCTCGCCAGCACCATCGGCGGGCCCAAGGCCACGGCGCGCGAAGGCGACTTCCTGCTCGAGAACGACCGGGTGCGATTCGCCATCCTCGACGCGCGCTACTCGATGGGCCCCTCCCCCTTCGGCGGCACCCTCGCCGACGCCGACCTCCAGCGCGCCGACCCGAAGTACGGCGCCGGTCACGGCAACGACCAGCTCGCCGAGATGTTCGCCACCGTCAACATGAACCTCGTCGGCGCCGACGAGCCCGGCGAGGTGACGATCCTCGCCGATGGCAAGGACGGCACGGCGATCGTGCGCGCCACTGGCCAGGCCGAGCCCTTCCTCACCATGCTCGACTTGCTCTGGGCGCTGGTCGGCCAGCCCGAGTTCCAGGTCACCACCGACTACGTGCTCGAGGCGGGCTCCCCGGCGCTGAAGGTCGTCACCACCGCCTCGCTCGCTGCCGAGTTCAGCGAGGCCGAGGAGGTCGTCGGCGCCACCGGCGAGGGGGCGCTGCCCATCCTCGACTACGCCATGGTGAGCGGCCTCGCCTTCGGCGACTTCTACCTCCAGGGCGGCAGCATCGACGTGTTCTCGCCCGGCGGCGGCTTCGACGAGGATCGCCTCGTGGCCGACGCGGTCAACGGCGGCAAGAACACCTTCGTCGATCCCTTCGAGTTCGACTTCCTCGCCGGCGTGGGCAACGGCGTGAGCTACGCGCTCATGGCCGAGGGCGGCAGCCTCTACGTGCCGCTGTTCACCTCCTCGCAGACGGCCGCCTTCGGCGCCGGGCAGCAGGGCACCGACGACGGCACCGGCGACTACGACCGCTTCAATGGGGGCAAGACCTACCAGTACACGCGCTGGTTCGCGGTGGGCAAGGGCGACGTGGGATCGGCCTACGACGCGCTCGTCGAGGCGCGCGGTTTGTCGCACGGCACGGTGCGCGGCTTCGTGGTGGAGAGCGGCACCGGCGTGCCGGTCTCGGGCGCGAGCGTGCTCGCCTTCGAGAAGGGCAGCGACAAGCCCTACATGCAGTGGGAGAGCGACGTCGGCGACGACACCCAGGTCGACGGTTCCTGGGGCGGCTCCCTGCCGCCGGGCGACTGGGAGCTCCTCGTCCACATGCAGGGCCGTCCCGACGGGGAGAAGGTGAGCTTCAGCCTCGCCGAGGGGCAAGTGCTGGAAACGGTGCTGGTGGCGCACCGTCCCGGGCAAGTCGATGTTTCTGTCGTCGACGAGACCGGTCGCCTCGTACCCTCGAAGGTGACGATCTTCCCCGCCGACGGCGACAGCCCGCTGGTGCCCGACTACGGCGACACCTACCTCACCGGCAACGCCGCCGAGGCGGTGTTCCTGTCACACGGCGAGGGCACCATCACCCTTCCGCCGGGCAAGTACCGCGCCGTCGCCACTCGCGGCACCGAGTACGAGGTGGGCGAGAGCGACACCTTCACGGTGTCTGACAGCGGCGTGGGCAAGCTCAACCTCCAGGTGGTCCACAGCGTCGACACCGACGGCTGGATCAGCGCCGACTTCCACGTTCACGCCGCCAACAGCTTCGACAGCGGCGTGAGCCTCGAGAACCGCGTCATCACCTTCGCCGCCGAGGGCGTCGACTTCTTCACCAGCTCCGACCACGACTACCTCACCGACTTCGCCCCGGTGGTGCAAGACCTCGACCTGGAGCCCTGGGTCAAGACGGCGGTGGGCCTCGAGACCACCACCCTGGAGATCGGTCACTTCCTCGCCTTCCCGCTGGGCCACGACACCATCAAGGAGCAAGGCGGCGCCTTCGACTGGACGGGCATGCCCCCGGTCGACATCCTCGCCGAGCTGGAAACGCTGGGCGTGGAAGCCGGCTACTCGCCGATGCGTTTTGTCGCCCACCCCCGCGACGGCATCCTCGGCTACTTCGACCAGTACGGCTTCGACCCCTACACCGGCGAGGTGTCCACGCCGACTTTGTCGATCGCCAACGCCATCCTCAAAGACCCGAGCAAGATGACCCTCGACTTCGAGGCGCTGGAGCTGCTCAACGGCAAGCGCTTCGAGATCCTCCGCACCCCCACGCAACCCGAGCTCGACGGCTACGCCGCCACCGGGCAGCTCAGCGGCTACGACATGGTGGAGCGCACCGGCGAGGAACAGCTCGACCTCGCCGCCGACGTGTACCGCCTCGGCTACGGGCACCAGGGGCAGATCGACGACTGGTTCACGCTGCTCAACACCGGGCACCCGCTGGTGGCGCTCGGCAACAGCGACACCCACAGCAAGTTCAGCATCGAGGCCGGCTGCCCGCGCAACTACGTGTTCGTGGGCGAGGAAGACAACGTCGCCTCGCTCGACGAGCAGGCGGTGGCCGACGCGGTGAAGGCCGGCCGCGTGGTGGCCAGCTACGGTCCCTTCGTCCGTTTCACCGCCGACGAGGACTACATGCTGGGCGACGTGGTGCCGGTGTCCGACGGCAGCATCGACCTGCACATCGAGGTGGAAGCGCCGAGCTGGATGAGCGTCGATCGCGTGGAGCTCTACCAGAACGGCGTGCTCATCCACGAGTGGGAGGGCCTCGACCCGGACGTGCTCAAGTTCTCGCAGGAGCTGGCCATCGAGGTCGACAAGGACTCGTGGTTCGTGGTCATCGCCATGGGCGACGACGACCTCGGGCCGCTCTTCGGCCCCGTCGACATCCCGCCGGTGCAACTGCAAGACGTGGTGGTGGAGGCGCTCTCGTCGGTGCCCAGCGTGGGCGCCTTCGTGTCGCCCGCCGTGCCCATCCCTCGCGACGGCCCGGTGCTCCCCTTCGCGCTCACCAACCCCATCTGGGTGGACGTGGATGGCGACGGCAAGATCACGCCGCCCGGCATCCCCGAGTTCATGCGCCCCCCCGTGGAGCCCGAGTGACGATCTTCCTGCTCGCGTTGGCCTCCTGCGGGCAGGACTACCAGGTGTCCGAGGGCACCGGGGCGGTGGTGGTGAGCCCCGGGCTCGTCGATGCCGGGGCCGTGGCGGTGGGCGACGAGACGAGCGTGCTGGTGAGCGTGGCACACGCCAGCGGCGGCACGGTGAAGATCCTCGCGGTGGAGACGCTCGGCATGGAGGGCGACGCCTTCGTCGTCGAGGGCGACCCCTTCGTGTCGCTCTCCTCGGGCGACCGCACCGACATCAGCTTCAAGTTCAGCCCGAGCCGGGCAGACTACTTCCTCACGCAGGTGACGATCGTCACCAACGCCCAGAAGGAGCCCGAGCAGTCGCTCACCCTGCGCGGCCAGGGGGTCCAGGGCACGGCAGAGCTACTCCCCTCCATCCTCGATTTTGGCGCCGTCCCCGCCGGGCGCGAGGCGGAGTCGAGCGTGGAGCTGGTCAACACCGGCGCGGCCGCCCTGTCCCTCGACGCGCTGAGTTTCGGCGACAGCCGGTTCACCTCGGGCTTGTCGCTCCCCGGCGAGGTGGGCGTGGGCGAGTCGCTCAGCATCCCGCTGGTCTACGCGGCGGCCGACACCGAGGAAGTCTCCACCACGTTGCAGCTCACCGTCAGCCCCGCCGCGAGCCTGCCGGTCGTCACCCTGCGCGCCAACGCCTGTAGCAAGGGCGGCGGCTCCCTCTACGACGTCGACGCCGACGGCTACTCCGCCTGTGACATCGACTGCGACGACCGCCTCGACACCGTCTACCCGGGCGCGCCCGAGGCCTGCGACGGCATCGACCAGGACTGCGACGGGACCATCGACGAGGGCACGAGCTGCGTCGACGACGACGGCGACGGCGCCAGCGAAGACGAGGGCGACTGCAACGACAACGACCCGGCGCGCAGCCCATTGCTCGCCGAGGACTACGGCAACGGCATCGACGACGACTGCGACGGCGTGGCCGACGACGGCTCCATGGACGGCGACGGCGACGGCTACGACAGCACCGCCGGCGACTGCGACGACGCCGACGCCACCAGCTTCCCCGGGGCAGCCGAGGTGGCCGACGGCGACGACAACGACTGCGACGGTGCCACCGACGAGGGCACCACCGCCGTCGACGACGACGGCGACGGGCTCAGCGAGGATGCCGGCGACTGCGACGACGGCAGCACCGATCGCGGTCCCGGCGCCGCCGAGCTGGCCAACGGCGTCGACGACGACTGCGACGGCTCGGTCGACGAGGGCACTGCCTATGCCGACGACGACGGCGACGGCGCCAGCGAGCGCGGCGGCGACTGCGACGACGCCGACGCCAGCGCCTACCCGGGTGGCGTGGAGATCTCAGGCGACGGCATCGACAACGACTGCGACGGGGTGGCCGAGTGAACCTGCTCTTTCTCGCTCTTGCCGCCCCCGCCGAGGCCAGCACCTGCGGCGCCACCGTCCTCGACGAGCTCACCTGCTCGTCCACGGTGAGCGACCGCATCACCAGCACCGACCCCTCCGAGCTCGGCGGCACGACCGCCCCCAACTACTACAGTTGTGGCACCCCCTACGCGCCCCTGTCACAAACCCGGGGCGACCACACCTACAGCTTCACCTGCCAGCGCACCGGCACCGTCACGCTGGAGGTGTCGGGCCTCGACTGCGACCTCGACATCTACGTGCTCGGCGACACCTGCAACCCCTACTCCGACTGCGAGGCGGGGAGCACCGCGTCGAGCACCACCACCGACAGTGTCAGCTTCACCTGCACCGCCGGCGACACCTACTACGTGGTGGTGGAAGGCTACGGCTGGGGCACGACCGGCGCCGGGCGCTGCGTGGGCAGCGCCGCCGGCGACTACACGCTCTCCTTCGACGTGTCGGCCGGCACCGGCTGCCCGGAAGACTGCGACGACGGCAGCGACAACGACTACGACGGCGACATCGACTGCGACGACAGCGACTGCAGCAGCGATCCCTACTGTGCCTGCGACGAAGACGGCGACGGCTACGACGCCACCTCCTGCGGCGGTAGCGACTGCGACGACACCGACGACACGGTGAACCCCGGCGAGCGGGAAACCTGCAACTCGGTCGACGACGACTGCGACGGCACCGTCGACGACGGGGTCACCACCACCTACTACGCCGACGACGACGGCGACAGCTACGGCGACCTGTCCACCACCACCGCCGCGTGCAGCCGCCCCAGCGGCTACGTCACCAACAGCCGCGACTGCGACGACACCGACGCCGACGTCAACCCCGGCGAGGCCGAGGCCTGCAACGGCATCGACGACGACTGCGACTCGAGCATCGACGAGGGATTGTCCGTCACCTGGTACCTCGACGCCGACGGCGACGGCTACGGCACCGCCGCCACCACCGACAGCGACTGCGCCCAACCCAGTGGCTATGTCAGCAACGACGACGACTGCGACGACAGCGACAGCGGCCGCAGCCCCGGCACCACCGAGATCCCCTACGACGGCATCGACCAGGACTGCACCGGCAGCGACCTCAGCGACGTCGACGGCGACGGTGAAGACGCCGAGGCCGCCGGCGGCACCGACTGCGCCGACGGCGACGCCAGCGTGTACACCGGCGCCACCGAGAGCGCCGACGGGGTCGACGAGGACTGCGACGGCACCATCGACGAGGGCACCGCCTACGCCGACGACGACGGCGACGGCTTCTCCGAGAGCGGCGGCGACTGCGACGACGCGAGCGCCAGCGCCAGCCCCACCGGCACGGAGACGGCCGACGGCACCGACGAGGACTGCGACGGCATGGTGGACGAGGGCACCAGCGCCTACGACGACGACGGCGACGGCTTCTCGGAAGACGCCGGCGACTGCAACGACGGCGACTCCGCCGCGAGCCCCGGCGCCACCGAGGTGGAAGGCAACGGCATCGACGACGACTGCGACGGCCAGGTTGACGCCTCCGCCACCGACGTGGACGGCGACGGCTACAGCCCCGGCGCCGTGGACGAAGGCGGGGGCGGCGACTGCGACGACAACGACGCCACCGCCCTGCCCGGGGGCACCGAGCTGGCCGACGGGGTGGACAACGACTGCGACGGGCTGGTCGACGAGGGCACGGCGAACGTCGACGACGACGGCGACGGCCAGAGCGAGCGCGACGGCGACTGCGACGACGGCAGCGTGGCCACCTACACTGGCGCCGAGGAGGTGGTCGATGGCGTCGACAACGACTGCGACGGCGACGTGGACGAGGGCACCCGCTACACCGACGACGACGGCGACGGCTACACCGAGGAGGCCGGCGACTGCGACGACGCCGACGACAGCGTCTACCCGGGCGGCGAGGTGGAAGACGGCGTCGACAACGACTGCGACAACCAGGTGGACGAGGGCGTGAGCGACCTCGACCAGGACGGCTACACCGTCGACGACGGCGACTGCGACGACGCCGCCGGCTGGGTGAATCCTGGCCTCGACGAGATGTGCGACTACGTCGACAACAACTGCGACGGCACCGTGGACGAGGACTGCGAGGAGGACAAGGCCGGCGGCGGCGGCAGCGCCGAGTGTGGTTGCGGCGCCGTGCCCCCGGCGGGGGCGGCGGCGGCGATGGCGGCCGTGGCGCTCATCCTGGCTCGCAGGCGCCCGCAGTAGGCCTCGATTGCTCGCCTTCCTCGGGTGCGCTGCCGATCCCACCTACTCGGCCAGCGTCGCGACGAGCGAGCAGATCTCGACGCTGGTGGAGGTGAGCTACTCGCCTCCTGAAGCCGAGGCCTGGGTGGAGTGGGAGGGGCAGCGCTTCGACGGCGCCGAGGGTCGCGCGGTGGTGTACGGCGCCGGCCCCGACGCCACGCTCGAGCTCACCGTACACGTCGGCGACTGGGTGAGCGAGCCGCTGGTGGCGCAGACGGGCTCCCTCCCCGTCGAGATACCGCCCTTCACCGTGGTAGACGACGGCCCGCTCGCGCCCCGCTTCGTGCTCACCAGCTGGCTCGAGTCGCCCGACGAGGGCAGCGGCGTGGTGGTGCTCGACGCGGCCGGGCGCGTGGTGTGGTACGACCTCGTCGAGGGCGTGGGGACCGTGGCCTTCCTGCACAAGGTCGACGGTGGCGTGCTGTATCTGGTCGCGACTCACAGCTACCTGCCCGAGGCGCACGCGGTCTGGTTGTCCGACGACGGTCGCGACCGGGTGACCTACCCCCTGCCGATGGCCCACCACGAGATCCTGCCGTTGCCCGGCGGCGGCTTCGCCACGCTGGTGGGCGAGGCGCGACAGGTCGACGGCGAGGACGTGGTGGGCGACACCATCGTCGAGGTGGCCGAGGACGGCACGCAGCGCACCATCTGGAACGCCTTCGACCACTTCGAGGTGGAGGAGAACGAGGGCTGGGGGGTGCAGGCCTACCCCGAGGGCGCCGACTGGAACCACGCCAATGGCCTGGCCTACGACGAGGCCACCGACCGCTACCTCGTGTCGATCCTCCGCTGCACCTGCGTCGTCGCCGTCGAGCGCGCGACGGGCGACATCGACTTCATCGTCGGCGGGCCCGACTCCGACTACGCGGTGGACGACGCCTTCGGGCCGCAGCACGCCCCGGGGTGGACCGACGACGGCCTGTCGATGTTCGACAACGGCTACGACCTCGGCGTGTCGCGACTGGCCGAGTACACCCTCGCCGGCGACGAGGCGACGCTGCGCTGGCAGTGGCAACACCCCGGCGGCTACGTGACCGCCGTGCTCGGCGACTTCGACCGCCTCGACGACGGCAGCCACCTCTCGTCCTGGGGCACCCTCGGCGAGATCATCTACGTCGAGGCCGACGACACCCTGTCCTGGCGGGTGGACGTGGAGCCCCTGCACGTGCTGGGGCAGGTCGAGGGCTTCGAGAGCTTCGAGTAGTGGGCTAGGAGGCCCCGGTGAACTCGCCCCGCTGGCGCCGCGCCCTCTTCGCCCTCGTGGCCGTCGTCGCCGTGCTGGGCGTGGTGGAGCTGGGCCTGCGCGCCTCGGGCTACGCCGACGCGCCGGTGTACACGCCGCCCCGGCTCGTGCAGATCGTGCAGGAAGGCAAGTACCAGGGCACGGCGGTGCTCGCGACGGAACGCCGCTACGAGGCGGTGACCCTCGCCGACGGGCAAGCGGGCTACCGCACCGCGGCCGGCTACCGCCGCGAGGGCGGCGGGGCGGGCAGCTTCACCGGGGTGATGCGCGACCTGAGCTTTTCCGCCGAGCGAACCACGGGCGTGTCCCGGCTATTTTTCCTGGGCGAGTCGGCGGTGATGGGCCTCGCCCCCGCCGGCAAACAACGCCAGGGCGGCGAGCCCTGGCAGACGGTGCGGCTGGTCAACAACGTCACCGCCTACGCCGACCGCCAGACCATTCCCGGCAAGCTCCTGTCGCGACTCCAGGCGGCAGGCAAGCAGGTGGAGATGATCAACGCGGGCATGGTGGCGCAGGACGGCGCCGCCATCCGCGGCCTCGCCGCCGAGGTGCTCGGCTACCAGCCCTCGGCGCTGGTGGTGTACCTCGGCAACAACGAGGAGATCGGCCTCGCGCACGCGCTGCGCGACGAGCAGGTCCCCGTCGTCAGCGCGGCACGCTCCGGGCTCTCCGAGTTGCGCCTGTACCGGCTCCTCGCCAACTTCATCGTCCCCCGGGCGGCCGCCCCGGCGCCCACCTTCCAGAAGGTGGACCGTCCCCGCTTGTTGCCGACGATCGTCGAGGCGCAGTGGGCCGCGAACCCCTCGCTCTGGGACGGCGAGGACCGTCGCGACGCCGTGTTCCTCGGGCTCCTGCGGCAGTACCGCGAGGCGGTGGCCGGCACGGTCAAGCTCGCCGCCGACGCCGGCGTGCCGCTGGTGTTCCT
>VGRQ01000184.1 GCA_016875315.1 Deltaproteobacteria bacterium
GAGGGCGCCCACGTCGGCGTAGCGGTCGCCCGGCGCCGGCGCCGTTGCCTTCCGGATCACCGCGCGCAGCTCCCGCGAGATGGGCTCGCGCCCGGCGACGATCGGCTCCACGTGCGCGCGAGCGGCGGCCACCATCATCGGCACGCCGGGCTTGATGCTGGCCCGCGCGCGCCGGAGCGTGGCGAGCTCGTAGAGGATCAGCCCCAGGGCGTACTGGTCGCTCCGGGCGTCGAGCTCGTCGTTCTCGCCCCGGGCCTGCTCGGGCGACATGTAGGAGGGCGTCCCGATCGCCTCGCCGGCGAGGGTCCGGTCGGAGTCGTCGTCGTCCGGGCGTGGCGTGGCGGCCCGCCGCTGCAGCAGGCGCGCCACCCCCCAGTCCATGACGAACACCTCGCCGAAGCTGCCCACCATGATGTTGGCCGGCTTGAGATCGCGGTGGATGACACCTCGCGCGTGCGCGTAGGCCACCGGCTCGCAGATGCCGAGGAACAGCTCGAGCCTCGCCGCGAGTGCCAAGGCCGGGGGCAGCTTCTTCGCCGACGCGGCCTCGTCGAAGTACTCCTTGAGCGTGCGCCCGCGCACGAGCTTCATCGCGTAGCTCGGGCCCTCGTCGCCCACGCTCATGGTGTGAACCGGCACCACGCCGGGGTGGTCGAGCTGCGCGGTGAGCTGGGCCTCGGCCACGAAGCGGCGCGTGGCCGAGGCGTCGCCCTGGTGGCGGCGGTCGAGGCGCTTGAGTGCCACCTCGCGGTGCAGGCGCGGGTCGTTGGCGCGGAGCACCTCGCCCATCGCGCCACGCCCGAGCGGGCCGGTCACCTCGATGTCGCCGCTGCCCGGCGGGCTCAAGGAGATGGGGGGCTCGGTCGGCGGCGGCACGGGCGAAGTCTAGCCGGTACGCGGATCCGTCCTGCCGCGATACATGACCGCGCCTTCCCAGGAGTCCCGATGATGCTCGTCTTCTTGTCCACGATGCTGACCGGTTGCGTGCCCCAGGACCAGTACGACAAGGTGCTGAAGCAGAACCAGGAGCTCAAGGAACGCGTCGAGAAGATGGACGCGCGCATCGAGAAGCAGATCGCCGAGATCCAGGACCTGATCAAGGACCTCAAGCCGCTGATCGACCGGGGCCTCGTGAGCGTCGACGTCATCGACGGCCGGGTGACGATCGGCATGCCCTCCGACGTGCTCTTCGCCTCGGGCTCGGCCACGCTCTCCACGCAGGGCAAGGAAGCGGTGACCGACCTCGCGCGCGCGCTGAGCCGTCGCGCCGCCGACCACGACTTCCAGATCGAGGGCCACACCGACAGCGAGGCGATCAACACCGCGCAGTTCCCCAACAACTGGTGGCTCGGCTCGGCGCGCTCGATCACCGTGCTCGAGGCGATGGTGGGCGCCGGCTTCCCGCGCGCCAACATCTCCGCCTCCACCTACGCGGAGACGCAGCCGGCCGCGAGCAACAACGACGCCACCGGCCGCGCGCTGAACCGTCGCATCGACGTGGTGATGGTGCCCGACGTGACCGGCCTTCCCGGCTACAAGCGGATCATGGAGGCGACGAAGGGGAAGGAGCGGCGGAAGAAGTAGGCGGCAGGCTCTAGGCGGCAGGCAGTAGGCTGCAGAGGCGAGCGCGGGTGAAGGGGCGGGCCGGTGGCTGCCCCGATCCGCCTCAGCCCGCCGGCTGGTCGTTGGTGTGGCAGTGCACGCCGCCGCCGGCGTACCAGGACTCGAGGGTCTCGATGATGTAGACCTCGCGACCCGGGAACCACGCCTCGAGCTGGGCCTTGGCGGCGCTGTCGGTGGCGGGGTTGTCGAAGCCGACCGTGGCCACGAAGTCGTTGCCGACGAGCCAGTTCATGTAGTCGGTGTCGAAGGTGGTGTCGCGGTAGGCCACGGCGCCGGCGAATGGCCAGCGGACGACCTCGAAGCCCTGCGCCGCGATCTGTTCGGCGGCGTCGTCGTAGATCTGGTCGTCGTGACCGCCCGGCTCGCAGTGGCTCGACTGGGAGCAGTCGGCGACCACCACGCGCTCCTCGTCGATGAAACGGGCGATGCCGTCGATGTGTCCGCCGGTGAGGTCGCCCTCGGGCGCGCCCTCCACGATCACCACCCGCGACACGCCGAAGTGCTGCCTCATGGCGCGCTCGACGTCTTCGCGGGTGATGCCGGGATTGCGGCCCGCGTCGCCGATGGTCGACCAGTTGAGGATCACCCCGTCGCTCCCGTTGAACTCGAGGTTGCCGCGCTCGTGGACGATGTCCACCCCGTCGACGGGCACGTCGAGGACGGCGCCGACGGCAACGGGCACGGCATCGTCGGCCTCGTAGGGGATGCCCGCGCCGAAGGCGCCGCCCCAGGCGTCGAAGCCCCAGTCCTGGATGCGCACCTCGCCGTCCTGGACCACCCAGGTGGGGCCGTTGTCACGCATCCAGGCGTTGTCGTTGGGGATGTCGTGCCAGGTGATGCGAAAGCCCTGCGACGAGGGGGCGCCGCCGATGACCGCCGCGGACAGGCCGCCCTCTTCCTCCAGCGCCTCCTCCGCGCTCCGCCGGGTGCTGGCGTCGTTCACGAGGATGTGTACCGCCTCGTGGCGGAGGATCGTCGCCACGATGCGCGCGAAGGCAGGCTCGTAGCTGGCCTCCCAGCGCTGCGGCCACTGCAGCCAGATGGCGGCCTGGGGCTCCCACTCGGCGGGCACCCGGAGGGCGTCGCCCGCCGGGCCGCTGTCGCGCGGTGCCGATTCATCCGTGTCGGTGCAGGCGAGGCAGGCAAGGGCGAGGAGGGCGGGAGCCCGCGGGCGCCGCAGCTTCTCTCCCTCCGGGTTGATCTCGATCAGACGGTCCACGCCGAGCACCCTGATCCCTACAGCGTAGCCCCTCCAGCCTACAGCCGCCCCCTAGAACCTAGCCCGCACCATCAAGTTGAACCCCAGCGCGTTGCGCACCTCTTCCGACTCCAGCACGTATGCGTTGGTGCCATCCTCCTGTGTCTCGAAGGACGAACGATTGTTGTCAATCGTGTAGAGCACCTCGCCCACCACCACCATCGAGTTCGACACGTCCCACTGGAGGCCGCCCACGGTGGAGAGGATCGCGGTGGGCTCCTGGCCGTCGGGCACGTGTGCCTTGTTTCGCTCGTCGTACTGGACGAAGTAGCTGTTGCCGCTGGTGGTGTAGGTGGAGGGCAACATCCAGCCCAGGCCGAGCGAGGGCGTGAGATGCGCCCTCGGGAACCAGTGCCCCACTCGCCCGCGCACGTAGAGCTGCGGGGTGGCGTCGAAGTCGGGGTCGAGCGCGTAGCCCGAGGTGATGCCCGGGATGTTGAACACGATGAAGGGCAGGTCCTTGTAGACGAAGTCGAGCTGCATCTCGGTGGTGCCGGCCACCGCCAGCGCCTGGATGTCGCCGGCGATCGCCTTCTCCACCGTGGTGTCGTCGACACTCTCGGGGTCGATGAGGTTGTGGAAGAGGAAGTTGCCCTCGGCCTGCACCAGGAGCCCGAAGCCATCGAGCTTGCGATGGGAGATGTAGGTGTCGCGCACCATGTCGGGCGCGTTGCGGTAGAGCCGCAGCTCGTTGCTCACGATGTAGTCGAGCTCGGGGTTGGTGCGCACGCTCAGCTGGGTGGACACGCCGGCCGCGTCGATCGGCGCGTTGTAGAGGGGGCTGTCCACGTCGCCCACGTTGGTGAGCTGGCCCTGCTCGAAGCTGCCCACGCCCGCCTCCACGCGCAGGTGCTGGCCGATCTCCACGCCGCCGCCGGCGAGGCCGCCCCAGTAGGCCTCGATGTTCTTCTGCCCGGTTTCCGGGTCGGTGTAGTCGCCCACCGCCGTCTTGGCGCCCGCGAACACGTAGTGGCCACCGGACTGGTACTGCACGCGGATGCCGGGCGCGGCGTAGGGGTCGAAGGCGAAGATGTCGCGACCGCCCCAGGTGATGTCGTAGGAGTAGCCGAGGCGGAAGCGGTTGGCGTCGACGGCGTAGCCGGTGAAGCTCAGGTTCTGGGTGTCGCTGAACTCCTTGATGATGCGGACGTAGCTGCCGTCGTCGGCCACCGTCACCCCGGGACGGCTATTCGCCGTGTCGAGGTAGGGTTGCATGCGCAGCACGAAGGCGGCCTCGGTCTTCACGCCCTTGATGAAGCCCTCGTCGCGCCGGTAGAGCACGAGGTGGGTCATCGAGATGTCGTCGGTGTACCGCGACTCGTAGTTCTCGAAGAAGGTGCTGTTGCCGCGCTGCACGAAGTTCGCGGCGGGGCTGTAGTCGGAGGGCCCGGCCCGCACGTTGGTGTCTTCGAGACCCGTCGTTACCCAGGTGTCGACGAAGTCGGAGCCGAGGGCGGCCCCGGCGAGGAACAGGATCATGGAGAAACCTTGGTGGCGCCGATGCCCTCGGCATCAAGAATGGTGAAGATCCACTTGCCGTAGACCTCCTTGATCATCCCCTCGACGTGCTCGAGGGTTTCCCCCGCGTGGTCGGGCGGGAAATACTCGGGGACAGAGCTGCCCGACTCCACGTAGAGCGTGCAGCTGCCGAAGCTGATGGGCCACTGCCCATATTCCTCGTAGTCCGCGTACTCTTCGCTGTCGGTGGTGAAGCTGGCGGGGATGGTGGGCGACTCCGCGCGCACGCGGCTCGCCTCGAGCTTCTCCATCTCGTTGTCGTCGCCGCAGGCGGCCTCGGTGAGCAGCATCGCGTCGGGCGGCGTGAGCGACACGCCCTCGACCACGCCGTAGGTGGGCCAGGAGAGCTGGGTGGAGCCGAGGTATTCCTGGTCTTGCCCGTTGAGCGAGCTCAGCTGCGCGCCGATGACGATGCTCTCGTCGGGCTTGTTGAAGGTGTAGACGTAGATGCCGGCGTAGCCGGTGGCGGCGTCGAGCAGGTCGCTCGCCCAGAAGCCGGCGGCGTCGATCGCGGCGACGACCACCTGCCGATCGGCGATGCGCAGCTCGGCGAACTCCCCGGCGAGCTGGTTGGTCTCGTGGTTGTCGGTGGCCTGCATCTCGGCGAGGGTGGGGAAGGCCCACCACACCGGCTCGCTCACCCCGGCGGCCCAGCCGGGCACGCGATCGTCGTCGGTGTCCTCGTCGAGCGCCCAGGCGCGGGTGGGACCGAAGCCGGCCTCGATGCTCACGCTGCCCTGGTAGGCGCCGTCGTCGTCGAGGTTCACGTGGTCGGGCTCGATGCGACCGGGCCGCGACTTCAGCGTGACCGTGCCGGGCCAGGGGTAGGGCTTGCCATCGATGTCGAGCGCCTGGACGGTGATGCCCACGGTGCTGGGCGCCGAGGAGAAGGGGAGGGGGGCCTCGGCGCTGCCGGCCTCGGTGCCCTCGGCGAGGCCCACGGCGAGGAAGGACGGCTCCACGCGTTCGCGCGTGCCGATGGCGGAACAGGCTAGGAAGAACCACATTAGTACACCGCCAGGATGCGACCGTCTTCTTCGCAGGCGCCCGCTTGCGGCAGCGTGCCGTAGCCGGAGATGGCCTGCTTCACGACGTCGCGGATCGACACGCCGGTGTCGACCTGCGTGGTGTTGCGCTCCAGCACCTCGAAGCCTGAGCCGCCGTGGGCGATGTAGTTGTTGGTGGCCAGCTCGTAGGTGCCGTCCTCGCTCAGCGGCGCGCCGTTGATGTAGATGTCGGTCGCGACCACGTTGCGACAGTCCATGGTGAAGCGAATCCCGGCCACCTGCGCTTGCGACTGGCAGCCGCGCTCGGTGCTGCGGCTGGTGACGTAGTCGAGCAGCTCCTGCACCTCTCGTCCCGAGAGGAACATCGTGGTGATGGTGTTGTCGAAGGGCATCGAGTTGTAGAGCACGTCGAGGGTGATGTCGCCGGCGGGGATGTCGGCGCGGATGCCGAGGGTGTTCGTCAGCGCGATCTCGGTCTCCACGCCCGGCGTGAAGCGCATCGCCTCGGCGGTGAGGTTGCCGAGCATGGAGTCGCCGCCGCTGGTGCCGTAGCGGAGGAGCTTCTCGTCGGCGTAGCCGATCACCTGGTCGAGGTTGAGCTCGTAGTCGAGCTGCTCCTGGTACTCCTCCAGGATCTCGGCCACTTCCGGGTCCTGTGGGACGGTGTTGTCGACGGGGAACAACTGGTAGTCGTGCGAGAGGATCTGGCCGTCTTGCACCACGATGTCGAGCCGTCCCACGAACTTCGAGAAGGCGCCGGAGTGCACGATGGGGATGCGCTTGCCGGTCTCCTCGTTGGTCACCACCAGCGGCGGGTCGAGCGCCACGTGGTGGTGGCCGCCGAGGATCAAGTCGATCTCCGGGTGGTTCTTGGCGTTCTCGATGTCGTCGTCGAGGCCCATGTGCGACACGAGCACCACGATGTCGGCGCCCTCGGCGCGGAGCTTGGCGGCCTCGGAGGGGATCACGTCGTCGACCTCGATCACGCGGATGCCCATGGAGTTGGACTGGTCGTAGATGCTGTTGAGCGAGCTCAGGTTGCCGAGGCCGATGATGCCGACGCGGAGGCCGTCGACGTCGAACATCACGCTCGGCAGCACCAGGTCTTCCAGCTCGGTGGCGTAGGGCAGGTCGCTGTCGGCGAAGTCGTAGTTCGCGGCGAGCAGGTCGAAGCCCGCCCAGGTGCCGGCCTGCGTGGCGAGGTTGCTGGCGCCCTTGTCGAACTCGTGGTTGGCGAGCACCGCCGCGTTGAGCCCGGCGGCGGTGAGCGCGCGGAACTCGGCCTCGCCGTCGAACTCGTTGAAGACCACGGCACCCTGGAAGGAGTCGCCGCTGTCGAGGTGCAGCACCCGCCCGGACTGCTCGCGCTCGCGACGCAGGATGTAGGCGATCTCGGCGAGGCCGCCGTAGGGGCCGAGATCCTCGGCGAGGCCGAGCGTCTCGTCGGTGAAGCTCGGCTCGAAGTGGTACTCGAAGAGGCGGCTGTGGATGTCGCTGGTGTGCAGGAAGGTCATGTGGACCGGCAACCCGGCGATGTTCGCGCCGTCGCCGTCGACCGCCATCGGGATGCAGGCCGCGAGCAGGAGAACGAGGGGCACGGCGCGCCGTCCGAGGGAGAGGGCGCGGCGTCTACTCAATGAGGAGCTACGCGGCAAGGCGGCGATCTCGCCAGGGGGAGGAAATCGCGGTTGACAGTGCCCCTGGCGCCGTGTTCTATGGCCGCCTTTCGCGAGGCACCGGCTCCCCGGATGTGGCTTCTCCCCCTCCTTTCCGTCGTCACGACGGACGCGCTCGCCGCCGGCTTCCAGATCAAGACGATGCGGGCGCCCTTCGCTGCTGTCGAGGTTGAACGTCCGCTAGTCCTCGGCAAGGGCTGGCTGGAGCTCAGCCTCGGTTACGACCACAAGCTCGCCGACGGTGCCTGGAGCGCCGAGGGCGAGGCGGTGCAGTGGGAGAGCGCGCGCTGGCTCTACACCACCGAGCGCATCGGCATCCGATACGGCATCACTCGCGACGGCGAGCTCTACTGGGACGTGCCGTTTCACTACGTGAACCTCAGCAACGACGCCCTCGGTACCGACACCAGCGCCTTCGGCCTCGGCGAGCCCCGCTTCGGCTGGCGCCTCCAGCTCTTCCGGCGGCAAGTGCCCACCACCTCCCTGGTGATGGACCTCCAGTACAAGATGCCCGCCGGCTCCGAGTCGCCGGGGAGCTACGTGGGCGGCCCCAACACCGTCTCCACCTTCGCCATGAGCAGCGGCCAGGCCGACCTCGCCGGTTTCCTGCGTTTCAAGCAGCAAGTTGGGCCGCTCGCGGGCACCTTCAGCGCCGGCTACGTCCACCGCTTCTCGGGCGTGTCGCAGTTCGTGATCGACGCGGAAACCTACCAGTTTGCAGGCCGCTTCAAGCCCGGCTCCGAGGTGCGCGCCGAGGGCGAGCTGCTGGCGCAGGTGTTCGGCCCCGTGGCCGTCTACGGCGATGCCACGGTGCGTCGCTGGTTCGAGGGCGCCGTGGGCACCACCTCCGGCGGCTTCTACGCCGACGCGAACCTCGACCCCATCCCCGGCTCCGACGGGTGGTCGCTCGACGCGGGTGGCGGCGTGATCGTCAACGTCACCCGCGGGGTCGACATCGGCGCCTCGGTGAGCGTGCCGCTGCGCGGCGAAGACCTCGCCTACTTCCCGCTGGAAGACATCTCCGCCACCCGCGGCAACACCTACAGCGCCACCCTCGAGCTGCGGTACTAGAATGCTCCGAAACTTCCTCCTCGCCGCCGCGCTCCTGCTCCCGGCCCCCGCGCTCGCCAAGAACGTCTTCGACCACAACCACCCCGATCTCGACTGGTACTCCATCGAGACCGAGCACTTCGTGGTGCACTACCCGCAGAGCAAGAAGAAGGAGAACAACAAGCACTACCTGACGGCGAAGTGGACGGCGCAGAAGTCGGCCAAGATCGCCGAGGAAATGTATCCGCGCATGTCGGCGGAGTTCAACTACTACATCAAGGAGAAGGTGCACATCGTCATCCTCAACCAGGGCGACGACCTGCAGGGCTTCACCGTGCCCACCTGGGACTGGATCGAGGTGTCGGCCAACCCGGGCTCCGACTTCTACCGCATGCGCTCGCGCATGGACTGGCTCTACGACGTGCTCGTCCACGAGTACGCGCACGTGGTGTCGCTCAAGGCGCAGGGCAACTACGCCGAGGGCGTGCAGGCGGTGAGCATCGGCGCGCTCTACAACGAGGGCGTCGGCAACACCATGACCGGCGGCGAGGTGCTGCTCGGCAACAACGAGCCCTGGTACTGGACCGAGGGCGGCGCCGAGTACTGGAGCGACCAGTCCGGCTACAACTGGTGGACGCCCGGTCGCGACCGCACCGTGCGCATGAGCGTGCTGGAAGACCGGCTGCTCGACTGGGACGAGTGGAAGACGGTGGCCCAGACCCACACCTGGATGGACGGCGAGCGTGGCTACCAGCAGGGCTACAGCTTCGGCCTCTACCTCCGCGAGCGCTTCGGC
>VGRQ01000185.1 GCA_016875315.1 Deltaproteobacteria bacterium
AGGCGAGCGCACCCACGCCCGCCGAGCCGAGCACCGTGGGCCAGGTTCGCAGCGGCGAGGCGTGAAACGGGGGCCACAGCACCGCGGGCACCAGCGGCAGGAGCCCGCCAATGGTGGCCCGGAGCGGCACCGGGAGCGACCCGAGCCCGCCCCGCAGCCCTGGCTCCCCCGGCTCCACCCGCAGCCGCGCCAGGGCGATGGCGCCGCTGGCGGAGAGGGCCGCGAGGTAGGGCACCGCCTGGGCGTCGCGCGGGCCGGCAAACTGGAGCGCCGCGAGCACCGCCACCGAGCCGAGGGCCAGCGGCGCCACGTGCTCGAGATCCACGTCGCGCTCGCGCGGGTGAAACACCGCGATGGCGAGGCCCAGGGTGGCGATGGGCAAGAACCAGCCGAGGCCCCCGAGCGCGTAGGCCACGGTGCCGAACACGAACGCGGCCACCGCCGCCGCGGGTTGCAGGCGGGCGGCGTTCCAGCCCACCAGCACGCCGAGGAAGGCCACCAGCATGCCCTCCACCCAGCTCGACATCTCGGCGAGGCCGAGGCGCAGCGTGCGATCGATCACCAGCCACCCCGCCCAGGGGATGAGCACGTTGTCGGTCCCGCGCACGCTGATCGCCTCCACGCAGGTGGTGAGCACGCCGCCGATGAGCGCGATGAGCAAGACGCCGGGCCAGCCGCCGCGGCCGTCGAGCGCGAGGCTAACGAGGAAGATGGCGAAGGCGATGGCGAAGAAGGTGAGGCTGCCCTCGAGCGATCGGGCGCCGTCCATCACCTTGAAGCGCACCGTCCCCATTCGCTTGCCCACGAAGGCGGCGCCGGCGTCGGCGGCGGCCATCACCGCCATCGGCGCGCAGAAGGCGAGCGGCTCGCCCCCGGAGAGCCACCAGGTGCCCATCACCGCCGCCGGATAGAGCTCGGCGCCCGAGGTGCGCCGCTCCACGCCGTGAACCGAGCCGAGCACGCCCGTCACCCGGCCGAGCAGCAGGATGCCGAAGAAGGAGAGCGACAGCACCGCGACGGTCCACGCGGAGCTGACGATCCACGGGAACAAGAACACCACCACGCCCCCGCCCACGTGGGCGAACTTGCGCGTGGCCTCGGCCTCCACGCCCAGCCCACGGCGCAGCATCTCGCCGATGGCGAACATGCAGATGATCGCGACGCTGATCCCCGCCATGGCCCAGGCGTCCCGCAGCAGGGCCTCGGCGATCGCTGCCATGCGAGGCCGCACCTAACGCCCCCCGGGTGGCGGGTAGGCCGACTGCCGGGGTATTGCCGCCGTTGATGCTTCCCTGGTTGCTCCTCGCCTGCTCCGACGATCCCGAGGCCGAGGGCGAGGCGGCGCCGGAGCTCGCGCCCATCGAGGTGCCGGTGATGACGGTGGCCGAGCCGGCGCGCGGCGCGTTCACCGGCGGGGGCGACAGCGTGGCGGTGTCGGGGAAGGTCACGCTGGGCTCGGCGCCGCTCACGTCGATGGCGGTCAACGGCCAGAAGCTCGACATCAGCGCCCGCGGCGGCAGCTTCGACGGCAAGGTGCCGGTGGTGCCCGGTGTGAACATCCTCGGTTTCCGGGTCGACGCGAGCGACACCGGCCGAGCCGTGGACGGTCGCGCGGTGATGGCCGGCGAGGTGTGGGACCCCGCCGACCCGCTCGCCGACACGGTGAAGATCCAGCTCGGCCCCGAGGGGCTCGACGACGACAAGGCCGACATCGACGACCTCGCCGCGATTGCCGAGGCGGTGATGGCCGACCCCACGCTCTTGCGGAGCTTCGTCGGCTATGAAATGCCCACGGAGTACTACACCATCACCCTCACCGACGCCGACATGGGGCGCGCCAGCGTCGACATCGAGAGCGGCAACGGCGAGCTGTACATCGACGTCACGGTGAGCGACCTGTGGGTGGCCTTCGACATCGCCGGGGTGGACTGGTACGACTGGCTCAGCACCACCGGCGAGGCCGGGGCCGACACCGCCACGTTGTCGATCGTGCTGGATCTGTCCGCCGATGGCGGCGAGGTGACGGCCACGCCCACGTCGACGAGCGTGCGCCTGTCCGGTTTCTGGATCACCGTGGACTGGTTCCCCGACTCGATGGAAGACGACCTGGCCGACTGGACGCAGGCCACCCTCGAGGAAACGGTGGCCGACACCGTCACCGAGTCGATCGAGACGCTGGTTGCCGATTATCTATCGGCCTTTGCCGCTGATTTCTCGTTCAGCGGCTTCGACATGCACGTCGCGCTCTCATCCTTGCGCTGCGCGGAGGACGGCCTGCGCCTCACGCTCGACGCCTGGGTGGACTTCGCGACGAAGATCGACCTTCCTCGCGGCGCCGGCTCGCTCCGCACCGACGGCGACGGCCCCGGCTTCCCGCTCACCACCACCGAGCCCTTCGCGGCGGCGGCCGACGACGACCTGCTCCACCAGCTCCTGTTTGCCTTCTGGGCGAGTGGATCCACCAGCGGCATCGAGTTCGACGGGCTCACCCTCCAGGCCCTCGCCGGCGACATCCCGCCGCCGCTCGGCCCGGTGTCGGTGGCCTCGGTGGAGGTCAACCTCCCGGTGACGCTCGGCAAGCCCACCTACGACGACATGGACATCGACCTGTCGATCGGCGAGATGCGCCTGAAGATCACGCGGGAAGACGGCGAGAAGATCGACGCCAGCGTGAACCTGCGCACCGGCGCCACGGTGGCCATCGACGACGACGGCGAGGTGGGCATCACGCTCGATGAGCGCCCGGCCTACATGACGCTGGAGGTGGGCATGGAGGCCTCGCCGAGGGGGCTCGACCCGGGCGACATGGCGGCGCTGGTGCGCTTGTCCGTCCCGCCCCTGCTCGGGACGGTGGCCAGCTTCATGCCGGACATTCCCGTTCCAGACATCCCCCTCGACAGCTTTGCCGACAGCCTGCGCGGGCAAAGCCTCGGCATCGCCGACCCGGCGGTGCGGGTCGACGATGGCTGGCTGGTGATCGAGGGGGCGCTGGAGGAGCGGTAGCTACTCCAGGTTGACCACGATCTCGTCGAACACCCGCGGCGACAGCTCGCTGTGGTCGTTGTTCATCAGCTCCACGCGCAGCGTGTGCTCGCCGCTGGCGAGACCCGACACGGCGAACTGCCCGTCGGTGGAGAACACGTAGTAGGCGTCGTCCACGTACAGGTGCATGTGGCCGGCGTCGGTCACGTTGGCGCCACCCACGTCGGTGCTCATCGAGAAGTTCTCGGCGCTCGCCATCACGTAGAAGCCGTCGCTCACCACGTCGCCGGCCACCGGGCTGTCGATGCTCACGTCGGGCCGGTCGGCGGTGATGGTGACCCCCACGCTGTCGCGCGCGGCGAGCTCGGTGTGGTCGTTGGCGGCCAGCACAAGCTGGAAGTCGTGGTAGCCCGGGGTCACGTGCATGAACCAGGGGGTCGTCGTCGCCACCGCGTCGTAGTAGGTGCCGTCCATGTACACGTGGTAGTGGCCCACGCCATCGACGGCCGTGCCGCCCATGCTGTCGCCGTCGAGGGTGTAGTTGGTGAGGAGCACTTCCAGGGGCAGCGTGGCCGAGTCCCACTCGCCGGAGAAGCTCGACACCACCTCGATGTCGGCCGCGTCGTCGGGCACCATGATCGTGGTCTCCGCCGACACGCCGTCGACCGGCAGCTCGCTGTGGTCGTTGTTCACCAGCATCACGCCGATGGTGTGCTTGCCGGGCGACAGGTGCAGGAACCAGTCGTCGGTGGAGCTGGTGGAGTAGTCGTAGTAGGCGCCGTCGAGCATCAGGTGCACGTGGCCCTCGCCCACGGTGACTGGGCCCTCGAGGTTGTCGACCACCGAGAAGTCGCCCACGCTGTAGAAGATCTGCACGGCGGCGCTGTCGGTTTCCCAGCCCTCGGTGGGGGAGGTGATGCTCAACGAGGGGCTGAGCACGGTCACGTCGACCGCGGCGCTGGCGCCGAGCTCGTCGTGGCTGTTGTCGGCGAGGCGGAACTCCACCGTGTGCGTGCCGGCCCCGAGCTGGCTGCTGTCGAGGGTGACGGTGGTGTCGGTGGTGGCGAGCACGTACTCGCCGTCGACGTGCACGTGCACGTGGCCGTGGCCCTCCTCGTCGGCGGCGCCGATGGCGTCGGGGTCGAGGACGAGGCCCTCCACGTCGTAGGTGAAGGTGACGCCCGGGTAGCTGCTGCTGCCGGTCGCCGGGCTGGTGACGGTCACCGAGTAGTCGGCGGTGGCGGTGTCGCCGCCCGTGTCGGTGTCGGTGTCGGTGTCGGTGTCCGAGTCGCTGTCGGTATCCGAGTCGGTGTCGGTGTCGGTGTCAGCGGTGTCCTTGGGGTCCTCGGCGGGGCAGCCAATGAGCACCAGGGCGGGAAGGAGGGCGAGGGTCGAACGAGTCATGGGGTCTTGGCTCCGTGCGGTGGGGGCACGCCGCCGCGTCTAATCCGGATCGCCAGCGTGCGAAATCGCACAGAAGAACGAATCGCGATCTCCCGCCGATCCAGCCGCCCGGGATACCCGTACCGTGCGAGATGGCCCACCCCGGGTCGTCCAGGGAGACCTCGCATGGCCTTGATGATCTTGCTGCTCGGGTGTCCCGAGGAAGTGAAGGAAACCGGCGAAGCCGATGCCGACACCGACTCGGACACCGACACCGATACCGACTCGGATTCCGACACGGATACCGACACCGACTCGGATTCCGACACCGACACCGACACCGACACCGGTGAAACGGGCGACACCGGCGAGCCGGCGCCCGTGTTCGCGGTGTTCACCGACGACGCCGACCTCGTGGAGGCGATCGACGTGGTGGCCACCGAGGACGGTGCCTACGTGGCCGGCTTCAACCTCGCCGGCGAGGCGGGCATCTGGTGGTTCGACGCCGCCGGGGGCGCGGCCACCGAGGTGTACGCGGGCGACCCGCTGGTGATGCCCACGGGCCTGGCCCTCTCGGGCGACCAGTCCACCCTGTACGTGTCGGATCTCGGCGTGGTGTCGAGCTCGGGCACGATGAACGGCGCGGTGTACAGCCTCGCCTCGGGTGGCGGCGCGCTCACCGAGCTCGGCGCCGACGACAGCATCGACCTCCCCGGCGACGTGGCCGAGCAACACGGCGGCAGCGGCCTGTACGTGTCGGGCTTCGACAGCACCGGCAACGCCGCGATCTTCTCGCTCTCGGGCGGCACGGCCACGGCGCTGAGCTCCGGCGGCTCGCTGGTGGATCCCACGGCGATCGCGGTGTCGCCCGATGGCAACTGGCTCTTCGTGATCGACTCCCTCGCGGCTGACGGTCGCGCGGCGGTGATCCGCTTCGAGCTGCCCGGCTTCGCCTCCATGGTGGTGGCCAGCGGCTTCCAGGTTGCCTTCCCCGGGGGCGTGGCCACCGACGGCGCCGCCGCCTGGTACACCACCATCGGCGATCCCGGCCTCGTCGAGATGAACATCGACGGGAGCGCCATGAGCGTCACCGACACGCTCGGCTTGATGGAGCTCCCCGGCGGCATCGGCCTCGCGACCGACCGCGTCTACGTCACCGAGATCGCCTCCGACCAGGGCGCCGATCTCTACCTTCTCTCCTACTAGACATCCCGGACCCACGAGGAAACACCCATGACTAGCCTTCTCGTCGCGACCGTCCTGTCGCCCGCCTTCGCCTCCAGCCACCGCGAGGCCCCGGGGATCTCGCTCGACCCCTCGGCCGACATCACCGACTTCTACATGTTCAACGACCCGAACGACAGCTCGAAGGTCGTGTTCATCATGAACGTGATCCCGATGGAGCTGCCCGGCGGCGGCCCCAACTTCTATCGCTTCGACGACAACGTGATGTACGCCATCAACATCGACAACGAGGGCGACGGCGAGGAAGACATCGTCTTCCAGTTCCAGTTCGCCACGACCTTCAGCGACCTCGACGCCTTCGGCCTGCCGACCTTCCTCTACAACATCGGCGACGTGGCCACGCGCAGCAACCTCTACCAGCAGACCACCTACTCGGTCACCCGGGTGGACGACGGCGTGGCCACCACGCTCGGCACTGGCCTCGAGGTGGCGCCGATCAACGTCGGCACGCAGGGCGGCGCGGGCGGCTACAACCCCGAGGGCACGAGCCCCGGCGCGATCACCAGCGCCTACGTGGAAACCAGCGGCAGCTACAGCTTCTTCGCCGGCCCGCGGCAAGAGGGCTTCTACGTCGACCTGGAGCGCACCTTCGACCTGCTCAACGTGGCCGGCATCGACGAGGGCGCCAACACCAACACGCTGCTCGGCTACAACGTGCACAGCATCGCGATCAGCGTGCCGAAGTCGATGGTCACCAGAGACGGTGCCGCCCCCACGGCGGCGGCCGAGAACCACGTGATCTCCGCGTGGTCCACCACCTCGCGCCGCGCCATCTCGGTGCGCCGCGCCAACGGGGTGGACAGCGCCGCGCGGGGCGAGTGGGTGCAGGTGGCGCGCCTCGGCAACCCGCTGGTGAACGAGGCGGTGATTCCCACCACGATGAAAGACGTGTTCAACGCCAGCCATCCGCGCGACGACATCCAGTTCCTGTCGTACGTCCAGGACCCCGCGCTGGCCTACTACATGAACCTCCTGCTCGGCACCACCGACCCCTCGGTCCTCATCACCGATGCGGAGAGCACCTACGGCCTCGGCCTCACCGGACGCGAAGACCTCATCGCGACCTTCCTCACCGGCAACGCCGCGCTCGGCCACCAGGCCTCCGGCTGGTCGCTCGGCGGCGCCATCCCCGGCGAGTCCGGCAAGACCTTTGCCGCCTACGAGGCGCTCCGCATCAACCTCGAGGGCACCGGCTTCGGCCAGTGGCCCGACGGTCGCGGCGTGAAGGACGACGTGGTGGACGTGGCCCTGTCCGGCGTGGCCGGCTACCTCATCTACCTCGACGCCGGGTACTACATCCAGGATGGCGTCGATAGCACCGGCCTGTCCTACCTCGACAGCTTCCCCTACCTGGGCGACCCCTGGGCGGGCGACGACCACCCGGCCGGGTATCACGACCTCTAGCGACTGGAAGTGGCCGTGGACTTCACCCAGTCGGGTGGACCCACGGCCACCCGGACGAAGCTCGCCGGATCATAAAAACGCTGGATGAAGGCGTTGACGTCGCCGAGGTCCGCGCCGGACAGGCGTGACTCGAGGTCGTCTGCGCCAAGGTGACGGAAGCGCCCGGCGATGAGCGACCAGGCGCGGTCGCTGGGCGACTCGGTGTCGCGCAGCGTGCCGAGGTGGAGACGTTTCTTCGCCTGCTCGAGCTGGGTGGCGCTGATGCCCTCGGCGGCGAAGCGGGCGAGCGCCTCGCGAATGGCCTCGCCGTGGGCCACGGCGCCGGCGGGCGACACCGTGGAGCGGAGGCTGTACACGTCGGGGTAGGCGGCGAGCAGGCCGTCGGTGCTCACCACGTAGGAGTCGCCCCGGCCCTTGCGCAACAGCGACTCCAGCGTGCGCACCACCACGTGGTCGGCGATGATCGCGAGGTGGGCGGCGGGATCGCTGGCCGCGAGCCCGGGTCGCGACAGGGCGTGCAGGACCTCGGTGGTGCCCGCGCAGGCCACCACCACCGGGGCCGCGCCCTTGGAGAGCGGCAGCGGCGCCACCTCGGGCACGGGGCGGGATCCCGGCGGGAAGATCGAGGCATCGGGGATGATGCCCTCGGCGAAGTCCCTGGCGTCGCTGGCGGTCACGTCGCCGGCGAGGGCGAGCACCCAGCCGCCGGTGGCAAACAGCCGCGAGCGCGCTCTCACGAGGTTGTCGGTGTGCTTCACCTTGAATCGCGGCGCCTCGTAGGGCAGGCGCCGCGGATCGGACTCGCGGTAGAAGGCGCGGGCCAGCGCCTGCTCCAGGAGGAAGCTCGGCGACCTGGCGCGCTGGCGCCACGAGCGACTCATGTAGCCCCGGTAGCCCTTGATGGCGTGTTTACCCAGGTCGTTCGCGAGAAGTTCGCGTACCGAGGCGAGAGTCTCGGGCAGGTCGGCCCGGTGGGTGGTCACGTGGACTCCGGACACGTCGAGCGCGGCGAAGGGGGAAACCGCCACGGCCGGGCTGTCGTCGGGCGCGCGCAGCGCGAAGTCCCAGAACCAGTCCAGGTCTTCGTGGTACCAGAAGTCGTTGCGCGTGCCCACGGGGAAGGCGAGGGTGATCCACACCAGCGGCACGCGGTGGTCTTCCACCACCAGGAGCGTGCCGCCGCCGGGCGCGGGCTCCTGGTGTACTGCGGGCTCCGCCGCCGCGGCGAGGGCGAGGGCGAGGCTAACGAACACGGACGTTCACCCCGTTGTCGTCGTCGAGCAGCTCTTCCAGGCGGGCGCGTACTTCCTCGGCGGTGACGCTGCCCACGTGCTTGCTCACCGCGTCGTCCGCCCCCATGCCGAGGCCGAGGCGCTCGGCGATGGCCATCGCGCGGGCCTCGGGACTCCAGGTGCGGGCCAGCTCGTCGAACAACACCGCCTTCCGGGTTGCCTCGATCGCCTCGTCGTGTACCCAGGCGCCGTCGTCCTCGGCGATGATCCGGTCGACCATGCGCGGGGTGGGGTTGTGCTCTAGCGGGATGATCACCGGGGGCAACCACACGCCCAGCAGGATCGTCATCACCCCGAGCGTGCCGGTGACGACGGCCAGCGTGACGCTGCCGACGTTCTGGAGCGCGATCAGCCCGGCCGGGCGCCGCGGGGCGAGGGCGTAGACGTAGCCGCCCTGGGTGCCCGCCCAGTGACCCACGTCGACCGGCGTGGCCAGGAGCGTTTTTTCCATCAGGGCATCCGACATCGCCCGGGCACCACCGGACTCGAGCAGGGCGAGCGTCACCTGCCCGGTCCAGTAGTCTCGGAGACAGGCATCGAACTCGGCCCCGGCCAGGCAGGCGCCGGAGGGGGCGATGCGCCAGGCGCGGCCGGCGTG
>VGRQ01000186.1 GCA_016875315.1 Deltaproteobacteria bacterium
GGGGTGCGACGAGCGGCGCGGCGACCGGGGTAGGCGCGACGGCAGGCGCAGCGGCAGTGACGGCCTGGACCTTCGGCTTCGGCGGGTTGGGCGGCAAGATGGGCGTGGACTTGGCCGGCCAGGGCTTGCCGTAGTTGGCGCCGTTGACCAGGACGGAGCCGGGCTTGGCGACGAAGCGGCTCGGACCCGGCGTGCGCTCCGCGCGCAGCAGCCCGAGGTCGAGATCGAGGCCGTTGGTGACCAGCCGTCCCAGGGCGCCGAGGAAGGCCTCGAGGCCCTCGCGACCCTTCGTCTCCAGCGACACCGCGAGGTGGGGCTTGCCCTTGAGGATGCGTCCCACCAGGCCGCTGAGCACGCCCCCCGGTCCCACCTCCACGAACACGCGCGCACCCGCCGCGTACATCGCCTCGATCTGCTCCACCCAGCGCACCGGGGAGCGCAGGTGGGCGCCGAGGGCGGGGGCCAGGTCGCCGGCGTGCGGCGCGGCGGTGGTGTTGGAGAACACCGGGAAGCTCGGGGCGCCGAGCGAGAGGCCCCGCAGGTAGTCGGCGAAGGTGTCGGCGGCGGGCGCGACGATCGGCGAGTGGAAGGCGGTGGCCACGGGGAGGCGGGTGCAGCGAAGTCCCGCCGCGTCGAGCCGGGCCATCGCGGCCTCCACGGCCTCGACGCTCCCGGCGATCACCGTCTGTTCCGGCGCGTTGAGGTTGGCGAGGACGACGTCGGCGCCGCAGTGGCCGCGCACCTCGCTGGCCGGGCCCATCACCGCCGCCATCGTGCCCGGGGTGCTGGCCGCGGCAGCCATGCACTCGCCACGGGTACGGGCGACGCGCATCAGCGTGTCGAAGTCCATCGCGCCGGCGAGGTGCAGGGCCACCAGCTCGCCGAAGCTGTGACCGCCAGCGAGATCGGCACGGAGGCCGAGTTGTCCGAGCAATCGTGCCATCGCGACCGACACCGCGCCGAGGGCCGGTTGCGCCCACTCGGTCCGGGTGAGCTCGGCCTCCTGGCGCTTGCGGTCGTCGGTGGCGAAGGTGGGCATCGGGTACAGGCGACGCGCGAGCCCGGGGACGGCCGCTTCCGCCGCGTCGAGGGTGTCGGCCACGGCCGCAAAGCGGTGCAGCGACGCGCCCATGTCGAGCGCCTGCGAGCCCTGCCCGGGGAAGAGGAAGGCCACCTTGCCTTCCACGCGGCTCGGCGCGAAGAACACGTCGCCCTTGCTGGACTCCTTGCCCTCGCGCACGGCGGCGGCGGCCCGCTCGAGCTTGGTGTCGAGGTCGCCGTTGACGACCAGCGCCACCCGCCAGGCGCCGTGCTTCTCGGCCTGGCCCGCGAGCGCCAGGTGGGTCGCATTGCCACCCTTCGCGGCGGTGATCTTGGCCAGCAGCGCGTCGCTGGTGTCGGCCGAGAGGATCACCAGCTCGCTGTCCCACGGGTCCATGCGCGCGGGACGACGTCCGGTGCCGGTGTACTCCTCGAGCGCCACGTGGAAGTTCGAGCCACCGAAGCCAAAACTCGACACGCTCCCGCGCCGCGGGTGGGCGGGTCCGCGCACCCACGGCCGGCTCTCGGTGTTCACGTAGAAGGCGCTGTTCTTCCAGTCCACGCTCGGCGTGGGCTGGGTGACCTTGATCGTGGGCGGAAGGGTCTTGTGTTGGAGTGCCGCCACCACCTTGAGTAGGCCGGCCACGCCGGCGGCCGCCTTGGTGTGTCCGATCTGCGACTTGATGGAGCCGAGGGCGCACCACTGTCCCCGGGCGGCGTCCGGTTGGAAGACAAGTTGCAAGCCCTTGAGTTCCGCCGCGTCACCCGCCTTGGTCGCCGTGCCGTGAGCCTCCATGAGCTCCACGGTCTCCGGGCCGTACCCAGCCTGCGCGTAGGCCATGCGCAGCGCCTTCGCTTGCCCCTCGGGCACCGGCGCGTACACCGACTTGGCGCGCCCGTCGGACGAGGAACCGAGCCCGCGGATCACCGCGTAGATCTTGTCGCCGTCGCGCTCCGCGTCGGCGAGGCGCTTGAGCGCCACCATGCCGATGCCCTCGCCCAGTAGCGTGCCGTCGCCCGACGCGTCGAAGGGCCGGCAGTCACCGGACGGCGAGAGCGCCGGCGTCTTGCTGAAACACATGTACATGAAGATGTCGTTCATGGTGTCCACCCCGCCGGTGATCACCATGTCGGAGTGCCCCGCGTGCAGTTCCAGCGCGGCCATGTGCAGTGCGGTGAGCGCGCTGGCGCAGGCGGCGTCGGTGACGCAGTTGGTAACGCCGACGTCGAGCCGGTTGGCGATGCGCCCGGCCACCACGTTGCCGAGCAAGCCCGGGAAGCTCGACTCTTGCCACTGCACGTAGTGGCTCGCGATCTTGGCGCAGGCCTCCTGGACCTTCTCTTCCTCCCAGCCGAGTTCCCGCAGGCTGCGCTCCCACACCGGTCGTTGCAGTCGCGACACCAGGGAGCCGAGCAGCTCCTGCGCGCCGGTGACGCCGAGGATCACGCTGGTGCGGGACAGGTCCTCGCCGCTCTGCCCGACGTCGTCGAGAACCATCTTGGCGACGATGAGCGCCAGGAGCTGCGAGCTGTCGGTGGCGGGGAGGATGCTCGGCGGCACGCCGAAGCCCATCGCGTCGAAGGGCACGTCGGGCAGGAAGGCGCCGCGCTTTGCGTAGGTCTTGTCGGGGGCCTTCGGATCGGCGTCGTAGTAGTCGGCCACGCGCCAGTGGCTCTCGGGCACGCCGGTGACGAGGTCTTTCTTCGAGAGGACGTTCTTCCAGAAGCCGGGGTAGTCCAGCGAGCCGGGGAAGATGGCGCCGGCGCCGACGACAGCGAGGGGAGCGAAAGAGGGCATCGGGGAAGCCTTGCGACGAGGGGCGGTTCGGGGGGCCGATGTCTACCCGATCCCCTCGCGGCCAGGGTCACGGTCGCGTCACGGTGGGGTGGAATTCTGTGGTTCAGACGGCCAGCGGGCGTGGCACGAAGCCGAAGGCCTCGGCGGGAACGGCCACGCCGAAGCTGCGGAGCTGTCCCGCCCGGGTGATCGCGGCAGCGCCTTCCAGGAGGTTGAGCGCCACCTGTCCCACGCTGCGTTGGGCCGGGTCGTCGAGGAAGCTACCCCGGGCCCAGGCGTTGAATGCCCCCATCGCCGGGCCACACCACAGCTGGTAGTCCATCAGCCGCGCGGGATCGCCGTCGATCGCCCAGCGCGAGGCCTTGCCCAGGTACCAGCGGAACACCAGCGCCATCTGGTGCTTGCCGTCCTTGCGCGCTCGCTCCACCTGGGCGGGATCGCGCTCGGTAAAATAGCGCTCGGTCTGGGCCCAGATGTCGGCCAGCGAGGCCTGGAACACTTCCTTCTCGAGCTTGGCGCGCTCGTTGGGTGGGATGTCGTCCATCGAACGGTGGGCGAGGTACAACTCGCGCAGCTTCTGCGCGCGGGCGGCGAACATCGTCCCGCGGCGCAACACCTGGACGTTCACGCCCATCTCGAACATGTCGGCCGCCGGGGCCATCGCCACGTCGGCCACGTCGGCCTTCGCCAGGAGCGCCCGGGCCGCTGGCGCCACGCCCGACTCGACGCAGCCCTGGTTGACGGATCCGGTCATGACATACGCGGCCCCCAGCGCGTACGCGGCCGCTACCGAGGCGGGGGTGCCGAGGCCGCCGGCCGCGCCCACCCGGAGCGGACGGGTGTAGCCGTGCTCGCGGGCGATCTGCCGGGCGAGGTCGGCGATGGCGGGGAACATGGCCACCAGCGGCCGGTTGTCGGTGTGGCCGCCGGAGTCGGCCTCGACGGTGACATCTTCTGCCACCGGGAGGCGCCGGCCCAGCTCGGCCTCGGCCGGGGAGAGCAGGCCCTGCTGCACCAGCTCGCGCACCATCGACTCGGGTGCCGGCGACAGGAACTGCCGTGCTACTTCGGGTCGCGACACCTTGGCGACCACGCGGCGGGGGCGATGGATGGCCCCCTGCTCGTCACGACGCACCCCCGCGAGGGCGTAGCGCACCACCGGCGGGGTGATGCGCATGAAGGCGCTGGCCTCGACCGCCATCACGCCCTTCTGCACCAGGATCTCGGCCACCTCGGCCTCCACGCGCGGCTCCTGCGGCGAGTGGATGAGGTTCACGCCGAAGGGCAAGCCGCCGATCTCGGCGTTGAGCCGGTCGACCGCCTGCGCCACCCGGCCGGGGAGGAGACCGGCGGCGCCGAAGAAGCCGAGGCAGCCATGGCGTGCCGCCGCCTCCACCACCTCCACGGTGGCGATGCCGTTGGCCATGGCGCCGGTGCAGTAGGCGAAGCGGGTGCCGTGCGCCTCGGCGAAGGACCGGTCGCCGAGCCACTCGGGGTAGAGCGGCGGCAGGGTGCCCACCCAGTCCACGCCCTGCGGCAGCTCGCCGAGGGCGACGCCGATCTCGGAGACGCTACCCGACTCGCGGCGGACAACGTGCAGGTTTTCCCGCACGTGCTGGACGGCGGCGACGATCTCGGCGGGGTCGAACAGGGCGGTGGCGCTCACGGTCGCGCGCATAGCCCGGGGCGTGTCATGGGGAGGTCACCGCCTCCCCCACCCCCCGAGGTGTTCCTCCAGCCGCGCGGCCTCCGCCAGGTACTCCTCGCCGGTGAGCGAGGCGAGGGGCACCACGGAAGGACCGTCCACCGTGGCGACGGGCTCCCACGCGAGCCCGGTGACGCCCTCGCTGCCAAGTGTCACCGTGGCGATCACGCCTACCTGGCAGGGGATGGTGGCCATGCTGGTGGCGAAGTTGCCGAGGCTGTAGATGACGGCGGCGGTGCGGGGCTCGCCATCGGCGGTGCGCAGCGAGCAGGTGCCGACGCCGGGCACCTGCGACGGGTCGTTCACGTGGCAGATCTCCGCCGGTTGCACCACGTGCGGGCCCTGGCCCACCACGAGATCGGCGCCCCGCGCGATGAACTCCCGGGCTTGCTGCATGAACTGGGGCTCGGGGAAGTACTCGTACTCGTAGCCCCAGTGCAGGAGCACCACCTTCCAGCGCGCCTCGACGGCCAGGTCGCGCGCCACGCGGTCCCAGTCGATCTCCGGCTCGACGTGGCCGAAGGGCTCGATGTACAGCTCGTGCGCGCTCGGCTCGCGCACGTTGGTGCCCCACGTGTAGGAGATCAGCGCCACGTTGCCGACGGTCGCCTGCCCATCGACTCCGGTCGCGACGTAACCTGCGCTCCGGACGGCCGACACGGTCGCCGCGAGCCCCTCGTCGCCCGCGTCGAGGCTGTGGTTGTTGTTGAGCTGCAGCGCGTCGAAGGGCAGCGCCTCGAGCATGTCGCTGGGGGCGTTGAAGGCGTAGAGTCCCAGAGCCCCCGGCTCGGTGCTGTGTAGCGAGGACACGGGAGTCTCCAGGTTGCCCACGCGCAGGTCGCCGTCCAGCAGATCCGCCACCGGCACCGCGAAGGAGGACCAGTTGTCGCCCACCCACATCACGTCGCCCGCGAGCGAGATCGACTGGCCGTCACCCGGCGCGGGGAGGGACTGGGCGGCGAAGTGTGCCTCCACCTCGGCCACCCCGGCAGGCTTGTGGTCCTGCGCCTTGAGCAGGTACAGGGCGAGCTGATCGGCGTCGTCCTCGGGCGTCCAGCTCTCGGTTTCCCAGCGGACGGTCTCGTAGTCCTGGAGCTCGCTCTCCGGCGTGTAGGCGTAGGGGAAGTAGGAGCCCTCCGCCGGCCACTCGGCGTAGGGATCGCAGCCCAGGATCCACGGGATCACCGGCGCTTACCGAGGAACTCCCGGACCTGTCCCTCGGGCATGGGCCTCGCGAAGAGGTAGCCCTGGAGCATGTGGCACCCGAGGGCGCGAAGCCTGTCCGTCTGCCACGGGTGTTCCACGCCCTCGGCCACGACCTCCTTCCCCAGTTCCAGCGCCATGCGCACGATCACGCGGCTGATCGCCTCCTGGTCGGTGGCGAGGCCCGCCACGAAGCTGCGGTCGAGCTTGATCACGTTGATGGGCAGCGCCTGCAGGCGCGCCAGCGACGAGTAGCCGAGGCCGAAGTCGTCCAGATCGAAGTTGACGCCCTCGGCGCGGAGGCTGTGCATCTGCGCCTGCCAGCGATCCTGGTTGCGGGAGAGGAGGGTCTCGGTGAGCTCGAGGTGCAGCGCGCTCGCCTCGAGGCCGTTGTCGGCCAGGGCGCGACGGATCGAGTCGGAGAAGTCGGGCGTGTCGAGCTGCCGGGCCGACTGGTTGACGGCCACCTTGAGCGCCGGGCACTCTGCCCTGAGCCGCGCGAGCGTGGCGCAGGCGCGCTGGAGCACGTAGCGATCCAGGTCGACCACGAGGTTCGACTCCTCGGCCACGGCCACGAAGCGATCCGGCGGCACCGGGCCGCGCTGCGGGTGGAACCACCGGGCCAGCGCCTCGAGGCCCACCACCGCGCCGTCCTTGGCGCGGATGATGGGCTGGAACCACACCTCGATCTGCTCGGCGGCGAGGGCCGTACGGAGATCGTGCTCCACCTGAAGCCGCTCGGTCATGCGCCCGTGCAGCGCCTCGTCGTAGGCGGCCACGCGGTCGCGACCCTCCTGTTTCGCGTGGTACATCGCCGTGTCCGCGTCGCGGATCAGCCGGTCGCGATCGCGGTCGGCCCGGGGGAAGGACACGCCCACGCTGGCGGTCAACTCGTAGCTGCGGCCCTGGTAGTCCAGTGGCGCGCGCACCGCCGCCAGGATCGTGTTGGCGCGAAGCAGCGCCGTGCTGGTGTCGCTCACGTCGTCGAGCAGCACGGCGAACTCGTCGCCGCCGATGCGCGCGACGGTGTCGCCGCCTCGGACTGCGCCCCGGAGCCGCCCGGCCACGGAGGCGATGAAGTGGTCGCCGGCGGCGTGGCCGAGGTGGTCGTTGATCGACTTGAGGCGGTCGAGGTCGAGGAAGAGCAGGGCGAGGCCCGGCCCCGGCTTCCGCGCCGCGCGCGCGAGCGCCACGTCGAGGCGGTCGGACAGGAGCGAGCGATTCGCGAGGCCGGTGAGCGGGTCGTGGAGCGCGTCGTGGCGCAGCTGGGCCGTGCTGCGCTCCACCTGGTCGAGCAGGGCGTTGACCGAGGCGGCGAGGTCGTCGATCTCGTCGCCCACCTCCACCGGCAGCCGCGCGCCCTCGGCCCGTCCCTGGCGGATACGCGCGGCGAACTCGGAGAGCCTGGCGAGGCGGCGCATCACCCGCAGGTCGAGGAGGATGCCGAGCGATCCGAGCGAGACGACGCTGATCAGCACCAGGTTGATGGCGAGCGTGGCGTCGGCGTCCTCGGCGCCGTGCGCCTCGTGCGGCGGGCGCGCCAGCACCACCCGGACGGGCTCGCCGCCGAGCCAAGGCGGCAGGGCGGCCACGCCCTGGACCAGCCCCGCCTGAGCCGGCGGCAAGTCGAGGGCCAGCGTGAAGGGCGCGCCGGCGATGTCGGCGAGTGCTTCGAGGCGGGTGGTGTCGAGGCGGCGCGCGGCGAGGAGCTCCCCCCGGGGTTCGCCCGCGCCGTCGGAGGGCAGGACTGGGCAGGCGGCGGCCAGCCAGGGCTGCCCCTCGATCCACACCACCCCTCCATGGGCGTCGGCCCGCGTCCGCAGCGCGAGCAGGCCGGGCAAGGCCAGCAGGGCGGCCTCGACGGCGGGTGGCGGCGGGGAGGGGAGCAGCCCGCGGCCAGCCGGCGTCTGGTAGCCCGACCACACCAGGTGCCCGGCCGCGTCGAGGAGCACCACCACGTCGAGGTCGTGGTTCTCGAAGGTGGCCGCGTTGAGCCCCTCCTCGAGGTAGCCCGGGTTGCTGCCCTCCACGAACGCGACCGTGTCGTCCCACACCGCGTAGTCGCGCGCCGTGCCCACGAGGCGTTCGCCGTCGGCGGCGAGGAGCGCGGCGGCGCGCGCGGCCTCGTGGGCCTCGTCGACCCGGCGGCTCTGGTGGAGGGCGCGCGTGGAGAGCGTGTAGGAGGCGGCGCCCGCCACCGCCAGCACGACGAGCGTGACCCCGAGCGTCCTCCCGCGAAGTCCCAGGCCAGCCAAGCTTTCTTTGCGCCTCCGCGGCGCAGACTACCACGGCACCGCCCCGGGCCGCCGGCTGGCGCCGAGGGCCGCGCGGAGTGCTGTGCCTCGGGCTATATAGAACGCACCTGCTCTGACCGATTCCCTCCGGCAACGGTGAAACCAAGATGACCCTCCCCCCTACGGCCCTCGTCCGCCTGTGGCCTGTCACTGTCCTCGCGCTGGCCGCCTGTGCCGAGGGCGAAGGAGAGAGCGCGCTCGACGAGAGCGGCTGGGGCTGGTCGGCCGCCGCCAAGGCCGACGGCGACGGCGACGGCTACGACGCCGCCGTCGATTGCGACGACGCCAACGCCGCCGTCAACCCCGGCGCCAGCGAGAGCGACAACCTCACCGACGACGATTGCGACGACTACGTCGACGAGGACTTCGTCTCCGTCGGCGACATCATCGTCACCGAGATCAACAAGCGATCCCAGATCGGCACCGGCGCCATCGTGAATGACGCCTCCTGGGTCGAGGTCTACAACACCTCCAGCCGCACCGTCAGCCTCGCCAACTGGGTGATCGCCCGCGGCATCACCGGCGGCAACCAGGTGTACATCGACCCCGCCAGCGCCCCGGTGATCGCGGCCGGCGACTACGCGGTGTTCTGCGACACCGACAACTACCAGGGCTCGGCCGCCTCGTACCCGCTCAGCTGCGACTACGTGTGGGGCGACGAGACGCAGGCCGCCACCTACGTGGGCACCTACCACGACAACACGTGGTACATGCGTCGCGACAAGGATCGCTTCGCGCTCTACATC
>VGRQ01000187.1 GCA_016875315.1 Deltaproteobacteria bacterium
ACCGCTTCTCCGACGTGGAAGGGCAGGCGTTCGCGTATCTATCAGCCGACAACCTACGTTTGGCGAGTTCGAATCCGGTCGGCCCAGTACCCTGGCTTCCGGCTCGTGTGGGCCACCGCGAGCACCACCAGCTCGCCGCCTTCGACCATGTAGAACACCGCGTAGGGGAAGCGGCGCACCAGTGCACGGCGTGCCTCGCCGTAGTTCCGGGCGTAGGCCTCGGGATTCCGCGACGCCGCGGCGACGGCTGCGTCCAGGCACGCGACCATCTCGTCTCCCAGCCCGGGTCGCTGCTCCTCGTACCAGACCCAGGCCTCGACGACCTCCGTCCTGGCCTCGGGACGGAAGACGACCGGGAGGCTCAACGCCGACGCCGCAGCTCGGCCTTCACTTGCTCCCAGGGGATCGCGGAACTCGGGTCTGCCCGGTGGGCGGCCACCCGGCGGTCGAGCTCCGCCTTCATCTCGTCGGACACCGGGACCAGTTCCGGCCGTTGGGCGATCCGGTCCCAGAGATCCTGCACGAGCTGGATCTGCTCTGCGGTGCTGAGCTGTTCGAAGGACGGGTCCATGCCGACATTGTAGCCGCGCTGAGATCGCTCGGCGACCAGCCTTGCGGCGTCGCGCGCGACCGACCTCGGTGACCGAGGTGGGCTGCTGATGAACCGGCGCCATTCCAGCCGTTCGCCCCGTGCGCCCCCCACCGCGAAGGCACCGCCTCCACCGCCCCACTCGCGTACTTCAACGCGAGGTTGTACTGGACCAAGCACACCTCCGGATGGAGCGCCGCAGTTCTATATGCCTTCGCCCACCCCGACCATTGGTTTATCGACCGCTTCTCCGACGTGGAAGGGCAGGCGCGCGGTGCCCGCGACTTAGCCCCCGAAGTGGGCGATGGTCTTGTCGACCGTCCGCAAGAAGGCCTGGATCGACGCGTCGAGCGCGGGCTCGGGGGTGTCCTCGATCTTGGTGTGCGACACGCCGGGGCTGCTCTGCGCGAAGATCATGGCCGTGGGCACCAGGGGCACCATCTCCGCCGCGTCGTGCAGGGGGCCGGAGGGTAGCTCGGGCGCGCGGCCCGTCACCTCGCGCACGGAGTCGCGGACGAAGCCGAGCAGGGTCTCGTCCATGAGCCGGGGCGGGATGTCCCACACCCGGGTCCACTTCACCTCGACGAGATGACGCTTCGCCGCCACCTCCGAGGCCTCGCGCGCCTCGGCGTACATCGACGCGAGCACCTTGGCGTCGAGGGCGCGCATGTCGATGGAGATCTCGGTGGCCCCGGGCACGGCGGTGACGAAGTTGGGCTCCACCTTCACCACGCCGCAGGTGGCCACCACCCGCGACTTCGGGGTGGGGCCGGAATGGCGCACCGAGATGTCGCGACAGGCGAGCGCAAACTCGGCGGCGGCGAGGAAGGCGTCTTTCCGGAGGTGGATCGGCGCTGCGCCGGAGTGGGCGGCCTGCCCCACGAAGCGCAACATGTGGCGTTCCACGCCCATGGTTCCCAGTACCACGCCCACCGGCTCCTGGATCTCCTCGAGCACCGGGCCCTGCTCGATGTGCAGCTCGAGGTAGGCCGCCGGGTCGAGCCCGCGGAAGTAGGCGGCGGCGGTGCGCATGGTGTCGAAGCTGACGCCGTTCTCGGCGAGCGCGTCGCGACAGCGCACGCCGCCGCGGTCGACGAGGTGACCGAGCTCGGCGTCGGGGTCGAGGGTGCCGGCCGAGGCCGAGGAGCCCGCGAGGCTGCGACCGAAACGCGCGCCCTCCTCGTCGGCCCAGTCCACCACGCGCAGGGTGAGGGGCGGCACGCCGTTGGCCCGGGCCTCGCGGAGCACCTCCAGGCCCGCGAGCACGCCGAGGCAGCCATCGAGCCAGCCGCCGCCGGGGACGGAGTCGAGGTGGCTACCGATCACCAGCGAACGCGAGGAGCGTCCCGGCACCGTGCCCCACATGTTCGCGGCGCCGTCGAGATCGGGCTTGACCCCGATCTCCTCGAGTTTCCGGGAGAACCACGACCGGGTGGTGCGCCACACCGGGCCCCAGGCCACGCGCTGCGCGCCGCGATCGTCGGTGGTCAGGGCGGCGAGCTCGCGCAGATCGGCGATGACGCGGGCGGAACGGGGGTGCATGGGCGCCTCGAAGGGGGAGCGAAAAGTAGCACAGGCAGGCGGCGCGCGACCTAGGCCACCCGGTTGCCGCACACCGCGCACTTGGCCTTGTCGCCCCGGTAGACCGCCGCTTTCGCGCGGTAGCAGCCCTGGTGGAAGACCTTCCCGCAGGCGTGCTGGCAGTCCGTTCGCACGGAGGGGTCGACTGGCTGGCCGCAGATCCCGCATGGCACCACCGCCGCCACCTGTGCCGCCTGCTCCTGCACCACCACCTCGCGCGGCGGGAGCGGCTCCACCGCCCCCCACCACGCCAGCCAGCCGAGGAACACGCCCACCACGCCGAGGATGAAGCCCACCAGCGAGTCGGCGTACACCTGGAAGAACAGCTCGCCCGAGATGGGCACGGTGCCGTCGTTGAAGATGATCGGCGTGAGAAAGGCAACGAAGGTGACCGACACGGTCAGCACCAGCGCCGTGGCGGCGATGCGCACCCGGTTGGCGGTGCCGCCCCAGGCGTGCCGGGCCAGCGACGTACACAAGAAACCGAGCGCGAAGCCGGGAAGCGAGGTGATGAGCAGTCCCCGGTCGCTGGTGAGCGCGATGCCCCAGAGCACCGCCCACATCGTCACGCCGAGGAAGCTCCCGATGAGAGTGAGCCAGCCCGCGCCGGCGTAGTCGTGGGTCTCGGGGTACTCGGGCGGCTGCTCCACCACGCCGCTGCCGTGCGGCGGCTCGGGCAAGAGGTACACCAGCTCGCCGTTGATCACGCCGAGGTCTTGCAGCTTCTCGTCGTCACGCAGCAGGCGCCCGCGCGCGCGCAGGAAGTAGAGGCGACGCTTGCCGTCGGCCCAGTGCGCCTCGAGGCCGGCGTCGCGGGCGATGCGCTGGGTGAGGTCGCGCGCCGGCAGGTAGGTGGGCACCTGGAGGTCGAGCACGAAGCTCTTCAGGTCGATCACCTGCACGCGGACGTTGACGACGCTCGCGTCCATGCGGGGCTAGCGCTGCGCCTCGACCGTCTTCTCCAGCTCCTCGGCGATCTTGGAGAGAGGCTGCAAGAGCCGCTCGAACTTGTCGAACCAGCGCAACCAGATCTCGTCGCCCTGGTCGGGTCCGGGCACCTCGGCGTTGACCCGGCGCACGAACTCCTTGAACTTGTCGATGCGCTCGATGGTGCGCGGCATCGGGTTGTAGAAGTCGTGGCAGTAGTTGATCAAGGAGCCCGCCGAGCGGTAGAGCACGCGGTCGGAGGTGCCCTCCTCGATGAGCAGGAACTCCGACGACACCAGCGCCCCGTAGAAGCCGAGGGCGCCGAGATCGAGCTCCTGGAGCTGCGCGGTGCGGAAGAGGTTGTTGACGATGTTCTTGTTGAGGCGGATGAACTCGACGACGCGCGGCTTGAGGTAGCTCTCGGCGGCGCGGGCCTGTCGCCCGGCGCGGGGGACGGGCAGGAGCACTTGCACCATGCGCCCGAGGCGCACGTTGATGCGGGTGAGCGCCACGGCGTCGGGCTGGTCCTCGTCGATGGGGTGCAGCCGCGGCGCGCACACCTCCTTGATGCGAGCCGGCTCCGACTCGCTGGTGTCGAACTTGTTGCGAGTGTCAGATTCGTCGGCGCCCTCCACGTGGAAGAGCCAGAGCATGTACTCGCCGTCTTGCCGGGGCACCTCCAGGGGCACCGCCACCGCCTCGGGCAACAGCACCCCCTGGCCGATGCGAGTCACGCCGTAGCCGGCCTGGATCACCGCCACGTAACGGTCCTTTCGCTGCTCGATCTCCACCTGGAGGCCCTGGACGATGCCGTGGCCGTGCATGTAGAGCACGTGCCGCTGCAGGTTGCGGCGGTGGTAGGTCTGCTCGTCTTGCAGGTCTTTCGCGGTGAGGCAGAGCCCCTCGAAGGCGCGGAGCCGGCTGAGCTGGAAGAGTTGCTTGGGGTTCACTGGGGCCTGCCCTCGTTGTCGAATCGGATGGAAAAGGAGATGTGGCCGGGCTTCTCGCTCGACACGATCTGGACGATGCGGCGGAGCACGCCCGGGGCACGCTCGCCAAAACGTTTCTTGAAAGCGGGTCGCGGCTCGAGGACCAGCGCGAAGAAGCTCGTGGTGGCGCGGCCGGGCTCCGACACGAAGTGCCCGGCCGGCTCGTTGTTCATGTAGCGCTTCTCGATGCTGGTGCCGCCCGCGAGGGTGGAGCGACCGAGCACGAAGGCGTTGGGCTTGTTGGTTTCCGCGATGCGCACCGGGGCGGCGGTGAGCACGCGGATCATCTCCTCCACGCCTGCCACCGTGCCGCGGGTGCGGTAGAGCCGGATGGCGCGGCGTACCAGCTCGCGCTGCTGGTGCAGGGGGAGGGAGCTGTCCAGCGGGAATGACACCCAGCTCGCGATCCAGGGCAAGAAGCGCGGGTCGGTGGTGCCGGGGTCGATGAGCCCGGGGAGCGCGTCGATCCGGTCGGTGATGGTGGTCATCACGTGCTGGAACAGGAACAGGAACCGGCGGAGCGCGTCGGCGTTGAAACTCTGGACCTCGACGCTGTGGACCTGCTGCTGGCCGGTGCCCCAGCGGCGGGCGCTCACCTCGTCGGCACGCACGATGTCGCGACGCTGCGCGGGGACGGCCCCCTGGAACAGGCCGGGCAAGAAACGCAGGTAGCCACGCACCGGCACGTGCAGCACCAGCCGGTCGCGCGATCCGAGCGCGCCGGGGGGGCGGCCGTCGGGGGTGACCACCTCGGCCTCGATGCTCACGAGGTCGTCGGGGGTGTAGTAGCTGGCCGGCGAACCGTCGGGCAAGAGCCGCACCGCCCGCACGTAGGTGGGCTCGCCGCCGGCCGAGGGCTGCACCTCCACGCTGCGCACGCAGCCGGCGCGCTCGCCGCGCAGCGCCTCGACGAGGCGGTAGCTCACCGGGTTGCCCACGTGGCGGTTGAGGTAGGTGACCGCCTCGCGGATCGGGTAGCCGATGCGCACCACGTCTTCGAGGTAGCGGAAGTCCGAGGCCGAGCCCTGGGGAGCGTGGCCGTAGAGCGTCAGCGCGCGGGTCACTCGACTTCCTCGGTCTTGATGCGCACCCGGCGCACGGAGAAGAGGTCTTCGTCGGGCAAGCCCAGCTCACGCACGCCCTCGCCGCCCTCCCAGCCCGGGGTGCCGCGGGTCTTGATGTCGCCCACTACCGGGTAAAGCTGCACGTCGATGACGTGGCGCACGTCGGGGATATCGGCGACCATCCGGGCGAAGTCCTGCGCGTAGAGCGTGCCCTTGAAGGGCCAGCCGAGGCCGTCGAGGCCGCCGATGTACGGGTCGAGGAAGGCCTCGGTCCACCGGGTGGACGCTTCCCGCACCGCCAGCAGGTTCGCGTTGGGACGCAGGCGAAGGGTGACGCTGACATCGACTTGCATCGCGCGCGCCAGCCGCACCACCGGGTACACGTTGATGAGGCAGCGCTTCTTCAGGTAGGCCTGCACGTGGTCGCGCAGGCCCGTCCCGAGGAGCGGGTCGGGGAAGGACTCGCCCTCGCGGCGTCGCGGCAACACCACGATCTCCACGGTGCCGTCGGCGCCCATCTTGCCGTCACAGGCGGCGCGAGCCACCTCGCCGCTCGCCTCCTGCGCGATGATGGCGAAGTCGTTCTGCGTCACCGCGCGGTCGCGACTGGTGAGCAGGCTCGGCGCGCGCCGGATGATCTCGTCGATCGTCTCGGCGTCGCGACCGCCGCTGGCGGGCAGGAGGTTCTCGGCCTTCACCACGTCGGCGAAGCCCTCCACCACGTTGATGTCGCCGGCGCCCACGTTGCCCTTGGCGCCGGGCACGACGCGGTAGGTATCGACGATCACGTTGGCACTGCCGACGGGTAGCATCCGCCCGCGGATGCCGTTGCCGAAGGTGAGCGTGCCCTCGGTGGGATCGACCACGAAGATGCGATCGTCCTTGCTCGCGGTGAGGAGCGCGCCGTCGGGCACGCGCACCCACTCCTCGCGGGAGCCGTCGACGGCCTCGACGAACACCACGATGTCGGGGAACAGCTCCGGCCGCGCGAAGAGCGAGCGCTCGTGCTCGAGGTCGTGCAGGAAGATCGGCGCGTAGCGGAGCTGGATCGCCTGGTTGGGCACGCCGAGGCCGCTGAAGCGCTCGGTGCGAACGGTGACGAGGTTGGCCACCTCCACGGTGTTGAGCAACACGTGGGTGATGGGCGGCATCTGCGGCAGGGCGTCGAGGCCGGTGCGCGCAGGCAGCGCGAAGCGTGCCCGGAGCCAGAAGCCGTCGGGGCCCACCGGCGGGGTGTCGGGCAGGGGGAACTCCAGCGTGCCCGTGCGCGTGAGCTGGTAGGGGCGCGCCGTGCCCTCCCCGGGGGCGTGCAGGCGTCGCCAGGCGAAACGGCCGAAGGGCTGGGCCTCGAGCAGCTCCCACTGCACCTCGGCCCCCTCGGGCAGGTAGGCCTCGCCGCGGGTGCGCACGTGCATCACGTGGCGCTTGCCCGGGGGCAGCGGCCGGTCGAACTGGAAGTACAGCGCCTGGTTCTCCTCCTTGATCTCCACGAAGGGGAAGAAGGGATAGGTTTCTGACAGTCGGCCCACGGCACGGGTGATGGCGCGGGTGAGCCGCGGGTTCTCGGGACGGTCGTCGACCTGGGCCATGCGTGGGCCGGGCAGCGGCTGGTCGTAGGTCTTGGCACCCACCGCGCTCTGCACGCCGAGGCGTATGGCGAGGATCTTGGGGACGATCGGGTGCTGCTGCTTCTTCTCGTCTTGCCCGGTGAGCGAGGACTTCACCAGCTCCATGCGCAGCCAGGTGGTCTCGCGGTCGTTGACCTCGTGGCGGGCGAGGCCCTTGAGTTGGGCCTTGGGGTCGAGGAGCAGTCGAATGGTTCGCGGCCCCGCCGTCTTGGCCCCGGCCGGATCGAGCATCGCGAAGGTGAAGCTGGAGAAGATCTTGTCTTCCGACCACACCACGCGCCAGTTGTCCTCGGCGCGGTAGGTGAGCTGCACCAGGTACAAGGTGTCGGGCTCGGGCACGGGCGTGCCGTTCATCTCGAAGCTCACGTCGATCTCGACGACCACCGGCTCCTGCTTGCGGTTCTCGAAGAGATCCGAGCCGATGTACCACTTTCGACCGATGGTGGGTGGCATCATCGCGGCGATCTGGAAGGGCGACCAGGGGCCCTCGTCCACCAGCATCGGCTCGAGGCGCCGGGGGTCGTCGCCGCAGGCCATGTCGAGCTCGATGGGGCGCACCCAGGTGAGCTCGGTTTCCAGCTCGGGGATGAAGCCCTGGAGGAAGACGGTCTCGATGCGCTCGGCGCGCAGGTTGTAGCCGTCGGTGGCCATGTCGGTGAGCGGCCCAGTGACCAGCACCACCGTCCCCTCGGTGCGCACCCGCTCCCGGGGGATCTCCTCCCATCCCTCGCCGCGGCGATAATACCAGCGATAACGCGGCAAGTAGCCATTGCGCCCGGCCGGCACGCCCCGGTCGACCAGCGCGAAGCGGATCACCCAGCCGCCCTTGATCGGGGGCACGTCTTGCAGGAAGAACTCGAGCGTGCGCCCCGTGGGACGCACCTCCCAGTTGTTGATCGGCCGTTCCTCGCCGCCGCGGTCGTCGCGCCAGGTGATCTCGAGATCGTCCTGCATGCGCGTGGCGATCCAGCGCTCGTAGTCGAGGCGGCCGCGGATCCACCACTTGGCACTCGCAACCGCCTCCGGTAGCGGAAAGGGCTGGTGGCTGCCGAAGCGATCGACCTGGAGGATTCCCGGGAAGGCGGTGACGAGATTGGTTTCCGGGAGCCCAAGCGACTCCTCGCTGTCGAGGTCGGTGCCGATGGGCATCCAGCCGTCGGCCGAGGGATACTCCCAGCTGAAGAAGGAGGCGACCGAGAGGTTGTCGGTGTCGCCGCCCGAGCGGCGCACGCGGAGACGGCCCAGGGGGCGCTCGCCATCGGGCTCGAGGTCCATGATCCGGAAGTCGTCGTGCGCGATGTAGAAGAACTGGTCGGGGGTGTAGGCCTCGGGGCCGTAGTCGATGGGATCGAGGTCGAAAACGTCGACCCCGCGGCCACCGCCGAAGAGCAGCGCCGAGGCGTTGTCGCGCAGGTTGGAGAAGGGGATCTCGCGCACGGCTGGGCGCTGGCCGCCGCGGACGCTCATCACCCGCGTGACGGTGGCCGGGTGGACCGTCACCCCGTCGACGGTGACGAAGTCGACGGCGGTGCTGTCTTCGCGCTGGCGGGTGGCGCATCGCGCGTGGGGCGGGATCTCCACGGCGCGATCCTGGCGGAGCATGAAGGTGACGGGCGCCGCGGCCGGCCGAGCCGGCTTTCGCTCCTCGCCGATGAAGTTGAGGAAATGGATGTAGGTCTTGTCCGGCACCTGGTTGAGCCGGAAGATGATCATCTCGGTCATCCAGCTGAACAACTGGACCAGCGTCATGCCGGGATCGGCGTCGGAGAGGTTGGTCCACTCCGGCGTGTACTGGGGGATCAGCGCGCGGGCCTCGCGCAGGATGTCCTCGTAGCGGCGGTCGTCCAGGTTCGGCGGGCGGATCGGCATCGGGCTCGGGTGGCGGGAGCCGGGAGCTTATCGCAGCGCGCCCGCCGGGGAACGGTGGCGCAGCAAGCGGGGCCCGAGGTCGGCATCCGGCACCACGCCGAGAGCACGGGCTTGCCACGCGGCGGCCTCGGCGTCGC
>VGRQ01000188.1 GCA_016875315.1 Deltaproteobacteria bacterium
GCGGTGGCCGTGGCCGGGGGGGAGGCGCTGGGCGTGGACGCGGTGGCGCCCTCCAGCGTGGCCTGTGCCTCGCCCTTGCCGCCGGTGGAGAAGCCGATGATCATCGCGGGGATGACGATCGCGGCGGCGAGCCCACCCGCGATCAGCAGCGCGGCCGGCGCAGCCACCCACGCCGGGAGCCCGCCGCCCGTGGCCCTGGGGCGCGTGCCGGTAGACACCGGGTGTGACCCGCTGCGCTCGACGAGGATGGTGCCCGTGCGCTCGGCGGCGGCCGTGGCGCGGCGCTCCTCCTGGACGCGCAGCGCGCCTGGCACCACGTTCTCAGCCCACTCGTCGAGCGACTCGCCCGGCAAGGAGGCGCGAATGGTGGCGCAGAGCCGCGCCGTCTCGCGGGCCGTGGGGCGGTCGCCTGGCTTCTTCGCCAGCATCGAGGCCACGAGATCGTGGAGCGGTTGGCTCACCTCGGCGAGCCAGCTCCACTGTGCCTTCAGGCGCTCGCCGGGGGGCTGGCGGTCGGCGTCCATCGCCGTCTTCCCCGGCTTCACCCCGGAGAGCATCTCGAACAGGGTCACGCCGAGGGCGTAGATGTCGCCGCCGTGGGTGTCCTCGCCGTAGAAGCGCTCGGGCGCCATGTAGGGCACGGTGCCGAACGCGGCCTCGCGCGTGGCCTCCTCCCGGGCGTTGAGCTCGGCCCGGGCCACGCCGAAGTCGAGGATCTTGACCTCGCCCTGCGCGGTGATGCGGAGGTTCGAGGGCTTGATGTCGCGGTGGATGAGCTTGAGCGGCTTGCCGTCGGGACCGGCCTGGTGGGCGGCGGCGTGCAACGCGCTCGCGACCTCCTCGGTGATGGCGAGCGCCGCGACCGGGGGTACCGGGCGGAGCGACAGCAACTCGGTGAGGTCGCAGCCCTCGACGTACTCCATGACGATGGCCCAGGTGCCATCGAGCTCCACGAGGTCGTCGACGCGGACGATCGACCGGTGACGAATCGCGGCGAGCATCCGCGCCTCGTCGCGCAGGCGGCCCACGAGGCCGGGCTCCGCCGCCTTCTCAGGGCGCAGCAGCTTGACGGCCACCCGCCGCTCGAGCCCGGTGCCCACGGTCTCCGCGAGGTACACGGCTCCGAAGGCGCCCCGGCCGAGCTGGGCCTGGACGCGGTAGCTCCGCCCACCCTTCACCACGTGACCACCAGCGTGGTGGCCAGCCCGCCCGCCAGCACGGTGGTGCCGATCCAGCCCCAGGTGAGGCCGTTGGCCTGGCTCCGGAACACCTCGGCCTGGGGCTCGGGCACCTCGGGATCGAGGGCGTTCTGCTCGGCGGTGGCGGCGAAGGCGTAGAGCGCGCCGGTGGCGGCGAGGCCGAGCCCGGTGCCCGCGAGGAGCGCGATGTGCCGCGCGGTGCGGTTCTCGCGGTCGATCTGGGCCTGCGTCTCGCTCGCGGGCCGCGCGGCGCCGGCGGACTTGAGCTTGGTGGGCTTCTCGGTGGCGGCCTTGGCCACCGTCCGCGGGCCACGGGGAGCCGTGGACGCCTTGGCGGCCACGGGAGCCGCGACCTCGCCGGTGGCGCTCTCCCAGTCACCGAGCGACTCGCCGGGCCAGTAGTAGCGCGTTTCTTTCACGACGCCCTGGTTGTCGAGGCGCTGGAGGGTGGCGGACACGTCGGTTGCAACACGCGGCGCGAACGCGCCATTCACCTCGATCCAGCCGTCGGCGAAGGCGGCAAGTACCGGGCCGTCGGCGGAGCCAACGGGGAGCCGTGGCTCGCCCACGAGCGCCGCCCGGATCTGGTCGAGCTTGTGGCCGGTAGGGGCGAGCTCCTCGGGGAAGCGGACGTCGGGGTCGATGGTGAGCATGCCCGCGACCGCATGCTTCATCTTCGCCTCGTCGCCATCGAGGAACGCACCCAGGGCCATGAGCCGGTGAAGGCGAACGACGTCGAGAGCCGACAGCGGGTCATGCACACAACCGAGTCGCGACTCGGTCTCGCTGCGAGCCGAGGCGAAATTCTCCGCGTCCTGGCTTGCGAAGGCCTGCTCGGCGATGCTCGCTGCGTCGAGCACCTCGTCGGATCCGAAGCTTCGCGAGCAACTTTCGAGTGGCGCGGCGGTGGCCAGGGCGATGATCGCGAGCACGTGGCATCTTATCATGCAGCACCCGCGCGCAACGGAGGCGACGCCATGCTTCTCCCCTTCCTCCTCGGCTGCTCTCCCTTCGAGGGCACCTGGGTGTTCTACCTCGACGCCGAGCCCGCGGTGAGCGGGGACTGTGCCGATGAGGACGACGACGACAGCTCCTACGACACCAACCGCGGCATGCTGGTCGACATCTACGCGCTCGCGTCGGGAGGCTACGCCGTGGTGCTCGAGGAAGTCCTGACCGGGGAGGCCGGTGGCGGGGCGCTGCACGCGGAGTGGCTCGAGGAGTACACCGAGGGCTCCACCACGCGATCCAACTACCTCACGCTCGACGCCACCCTCGAGGCCGCGGCCATGCTCGGCGAGGTGAGTACTGGGTCCTGGCGCGAGTCGGAGGGCGGCAGCGACTACAGCTGCGAGAGCACGTACGGTTTCACGGCCGACCGCATCACTTCGAATCGCGACAGCTACGTGGAGGGTGAGCAATGACCGCGTTCTGGCTCCTCGCCGCCTGCGGCGGCAACTACGACGGCAGCTGGCTGATGAGCTTCATCTACAAGGCCGAGGAGGGCGGGGGCGCCGGCCGGCGCGAGGATCTCATCGTCGACATCTACACCACGGCCTCGGGCCAGACCGTGGCCGACCTCGCGGGCACGCTGATGACGGGGACCATCGAGGCCGGCGCGATCGAGGTGTCGCTCGTGGAGAGCTACGCCTACAAGCGGGGGGACTGCACCTACGAGAGCGAGCAGCGCCTCACCCTGAGCGGCGAGTTCACGGGCACGGCCGAGGTCGCGGGCGACCTGCAACTCAAGTACACCGGTCGCGACTGCGACGAGACCGAGACCGACGTGTCGGGCTACTCGATGACCGGCCTCCGCCTCGACGCCGACCCCGCCAGCCACGTGGGTAGTTTCAACAACTACTGGTTTGACGACTACTATTACTATGACGACTACGGGAACTACGGCGACGACGAGGACTTCGGCGACTCCGGCTAGGCGCTACCAGCGGCTCACGACGCCCGCGCGCATCATCTCGCGTTGCTCCTCTTCCATCGCCCACCACTGGCTCGCGCCGCCGCGGTCGACGCCTGCCACGCCGCTGAGCACGTCGGCGAGCCGGGCCGACAGCTCCATTTCCCGGTGCTGCGGGAAGCGTCCCACGAAGGCGCGGACGGCCTCGCCCGGCTCGGCCACGGCGATCCCGGCCACCACGAGCACCCCCTCCTCGGCGAGGCGGAGCGCCGCCTCGGCGTCGGCCACCGAGGGTAGCTCGGCGCAGAACACCGCGTCGGGGTCTTGCCAGGCGCACGAGGCCATCGCCTCGGCCACCGAGCCCACGTCGATGCCAACCTCCCGCTGCGACACGGCGGCCCGGCAGTCGCGGTGCAGCCACTCCATCGGCGACTCGATCGACACGACGTGGCCGCCCACGCTCTCGTTGAGGTGGCGAACCGCGGCGGCGACGAGGGCACGGCGGGGGCGCCCCCCGGCCACGAGCACCAGCCCGCTCCCGACCTCGAGGGCGCGGAGTAGGCCGGCCATCTCGCCCATCTCGTCGAGCGCGGGCGGGGAGGTGCTGATGCGGTGTACGACGATCTCGTAGCTGCCGCGCTGCTTGCCCACGTGAGCGCGGAAGCGGCCGAGTCCTTCCATCCCGAACGCCACGCGCACCTCGCCCTGGAGGCTCGGCATGCCTGCGTGCTGGGCGATCATCTCGGCGTAGGCCTCGACGTCGCGAGGCATGAGACGCTCGTGCCGCGAGGCGACGAGCTCCCGTCCCACGCGCAGCATGGGCCGGCCCGGCACTTTCAAGTGGAGATCGCTGGCGTCGCCGTCCACCATCTCGGCGAGCAGCGCGCGCAGGTCGGGGAGGACATGGGCGCGAGTTTCAGGTCGGATCGCGACGACGGGCGACAGGGCGCGCATGGTGTGGGTCTCCACGCCGGGGATCGGATCGGTTCCCGGCCGGGATGAGCCCCACGGGCCCTACCGGCGCTGCTTCTTGCGCGCCTTCTTGGCGTCCTTGGCCTTCTTGCGACGCGCCTCGATCTGGGCCTTGGTGAGCTGCATGGCGTTGGGGCCGGGCAGGGCGGGCATTCCCGGCATGCCTGCCATGCCGGCCTGCTGCGCGTACTGGGCCATCTTCTGCTGCAGCGCCCGCGGGTTCATGCCACCCCCGAGCATGCCCGTCATCGTGCCGACTTCCTTCATCATCGCGCGCGTCATCTTGAATCGCTCGTGGAGCTCCTGGACTTCTTTGAGTGGCCGTCCCGAGCCCTTCGCGATGCGACGGAAGCGACCGTCGGTGAGCAGGTCGGGGTTGCGGCGCTCCTGGTTGGTCATCGACTGCATCACCGCCTCGACCTTCACCAGCTCGTAGTCGTCGAGCGCCTCCTCGGGCACCTGCGACATGACCTCGTCCATGAAGGGGAGCTTGCCCATCACCTCCTTGAGCGAGCCCATCTGCTTGATCATCTTGAGCTGGGCCTGGAAGTCGTCGTAGGTGAAGTGCCCCTGGAGCATCTTCTCGGCGTCTTTCTCGGCCTTGTCCTTGTCGATGACCTTCTCGAAGTCGGACATCAGGCCCACGACGTCGCCAAAACCGAGGATGCGGCTGGCAAGCCCCTGCGGGCGGAAGTCCTCGAGCTTGTCGAGGCTCTCGCCCATGCCGAGGAACTTCACCGGCTTGCCGGTGACGGCCTTGATCGACACCGCCGCGCCGCCGCGGGCGTCGCCATCGAGCTTGGTGAGGACGAAACCGCTGAACGAGAGGCGACGGTCGAACTCCGCCGCCGTGCGCACCGCGTCCTGGCCGATCATCGCGTCGCAGACGAACAGGATGTTGTGCGGCTGGGTCTTGTCGCGGATCTGTTCGAGCTCGCGCATCAAGGTCTCGTCGATGGCGAGGCGCCCGGCGGTGTCGAAGATGACGACGTCGCGACCCACGTTGCGCGCCTGGGTGACCGCCAGCGTGCAGAGCTGGACCGGGTCCATCCCCTTGATGGAAAACACCGGCACGTTGAGCTTTCGGCCCAGGGTGACGAGCTGGTCGATGGCGGCCGGGCGGTACACGTCGGCGGCCACGAGCATCGGCTTCTTGCCCTGGCCGAGCAGCCGCTTGGCCAGCTTGCCGGCGGTGGTGGTCTTGCCCGAGCCCTGGAGCCCGACCATCATGATGATCGCCGGCTTGGCGTCGAGGGCGAGCGCGTTGTCGACCGGGCCCATCAGGGCCTCGAGCTCGTCGTAGCAGGACTTGATGAAGTGGTCGGCCGGCGTCACCTGGAAGGGCGCGTTCTTCGACTTCAGCGTGACGACCTGCCCGAGCGAGCGGACTTTGACCCGGTCGAGGAACTCCTTCGCCACGTCGAGGCTCACGTCGGCCTCGAGCAGCGACACGCGCACGTCGCGGAGCGCGTCGGTGATGTCGCCCTCGGAGAGCTCGGTCTTGCCCTGGAGCTTGAGGCGGGCGTTGCGGAAGCCGCGGGAGAGGGTGTCGAACATGGCGCCGGCGCCTATCCGAGACTGGGGGGAACCGCGATACAAAGCTGTGGCTCCCGCCACCCCCGCGCCAGGGCTATGGGCGCGCATGGACGAAGCGAAGTTCCGGCAGGTGGTGAGCGCGGCGCTCCGGGCGCTCGCGGCACAGGTCGACGCCATCGACAGCGACGACGTGGACTACAAGCTCAGCGACGGCGTGCTCTCGGTGGAGTTCGAGTCGGGTGGCGTGTTCGTGCTCTCCCAGCAGGTGCCGGTGCGCGAGCTGTGGCTCAGCGCCTTCTCACGCGCCTGGCATTTCCGCCATGCCGACGGGGCCTGGCACGAGCGCGACAGCGGCGAGCGGCTGGAGTCGGTGCTCCAGGGCCACTTCACGCGCAAGCTCGGCTTCGAGGTCGCGGTCGCCAACCCGGGGCCTGCGTAATAAACGGGCGGTATGTCCGAGCCTTCTCCGCCGGTTGAGAGTTCGCGCGCCGGGTTGAACTGGGTGGCGGCGCTGGTGGCGGCGCTGGTGCTGCTCGGTCTCATCCTCGCTGCCATCGCGAGCACGGGGCCGCTGGCCCCCTTCCTGTACCCGCTCCTGTAGGGCCGCCGGCTCGGCGGGCGAGCCTCAAGCGCGGTAGCGCAAGATGGTCTCGCCGAGGGTGATCAGCTCGCCGCCGAACAGGCGCCGCTCCGTCACCCGGTCGCCCTCCACGATGGTGCCGTTGAGCGCGCCGAGGTCCTTGATGTACACCTTCTGGTCGCGGCGCTCGACGATGCAGTGGTGTCGCGACACTTCACCGTCGTGTGCCAGCTGCAACTCGTTGTCGCGACCGCGACCGATGCGGACGGCGGGGTCGACAACGCGGTGGTCCTCGCCGCCCTCGGCCATCCACACCACGCCGGGTGGGCCGTCAGCCGGTGGGATCGCCTTGGAAGCGGGGGCATGTACCAGGATGTGGGGGTTGGTCACCTCGTCGTCGAACCACCCGTCGGCCATCGAGCCGGCCGACTCGACCACCAGCCGCGCGCGCACCTTCTCCCAGGCGGCGTGAGGCTCCACGGCGAGCGACTGGGCCACGGTCTCGATGGCTTCGCGCTCCGGGCTCTCCACCTTGCCGAGGATGGGCCCCGCCGCTTCCGCCACGCGGCGGCAGAGGTCCACCACGTCGTTGTCGTCGCGCATCGGCGCCTTCATCGCGAGCGCGATGAGGATGCCGGCCGCGCTCTCCACGCGCGGGCGCGAGGGGGCGAAGGCCAGCCAGTTGTCGAGCACCCGGCGACCCTCCTCGCCGAGGTGTACCCGGCTGGTGGCGAGGTCGAGGATGATCGAGCGCTCCTCGGGGTGGATGCTGCCGTCGGCCCAGGCCACCCAGGCGACGGGAAGCAGCGCGATCACCTCGCGACTGGACTCGTCGATGCCGAGGGACTGCAACGCTCGCTTGAGCTCGTCGTCGTTCATGCCCGCCCCGTGCTGCCAAACCCGCCCGTTCCCCGGCTGCCCGGCGCCTCCGGGAGCATCGCCACGCGTACCAGCTCGATGGCGGCTACGCGAGCGAAGATGATCTGCGCGATGCGCTCGCCGCGCTCCACGACGAAGGGCTCGCGACCGAGGTTGACCAGCGGCACGCACAGCTCGCCGCGGTAGTCGCTGTCGATGGTGCCGGGGCTGTTGATCAGCGTGATGCCGTGCTTGAGCGCGAGGCCCGAGCGTGGCCGCACCTGGCCCTCCCAGCCGAGGGGGATGGCCAGCACCAGGCCCGTGGGCACCAGCGCGCGGTCGCCCGGCAACAGCGTGAACGCCTCGCCGATCGCCGCGCGAAGGTCGAGCCCCGCCGCGCCGGCCGAGGCCCGCGCCGGCAGGGGCAGTCCCTCCCCGTGCGGGAGGACGCGAACGGGGATGGTCTCCACGCGGGGAGTCTAATCCTCGAGCGCTTCCTTGCGCGAGAGGCGGATCTTGCCGGCCTTGTCGATGTCGATCACCCGCACGAGCACCTCGTCGCCCTCGTTGACGATGTCGGTGACCTTGTTGACCCGCTCCTTGGCGAGGTGGCTGATGTGCACCAGGCCGTCGGTGCCGGGGAAGATCTCCACGAAGGCGCCGAAGTCGGTGATGCGCTTGACCACGCCCACGTAGAGCTTGCCGATCTCGGCCTCGGCGGTGATCTCGCGGATCATCGCGATGCACTTCGCGGCCTTGTCCTGGTCGGTGCTGGCCACGTCGATCTTGCCGTCGTCGTGGACGGTGAGCTTGCAGCCCGTCTTGTCCTGGAGGCCGCGGATCACCTTGCCACCCGGCCCGATGATGTCCTTGATCTTCTCGGTCTTGATCTGGATCGTCGTGATGCGCGGGGCGTACGGCGACATCTCCGAGCGCGGCGCGGAGATGGTCTTGGCCATCTCGGCGAGGATGTGGAGCCGACCCTCGCGGGCCTGCGCCAGCGCGCGGGTCATGATGTCGCGGCTGACCCCGGAGATCTTGGTGTCCATCTGGAAGGCGGTGATGCCGGCCGTGGTGCCGGTCACCTTGAAGTCCATGTCGCCGAGGTGATCCTCGTCGCCGAGGATGTCGCTCAGCACCGCGAACTCCTCGCCTTCCTTGATGAGGCCCATGGCGATGCCGGCCACCGGCGCCTTCACCGGCACGCCGGCGTCGAGGAGCGCGAGGGTGCCTGCGCAGACGGTGCCCATCGACGAGGAGCCGTTGCTCTCGAGCACGTCGGCCGAGCAGCGAATCACGTAGGGGAAGCCGTCGGCCGCCGGGAGGGTGTTCTGGATCGCCCGGTGCGCCAGCGCGCCGTGGCCGATCTCGCGGCGCTTGGGGCCGCGCATCGGGTAGCTCTCGCCGGTGCAGAAGGGGGGGAAGTTGTACTGCAGCATCCACCGGCGCAGCGGGGTGGTGACGCCGGCGTAGTCGAGGCGCTGGCCGTCGTCTTCCACGCCGAGGGCCACCGTGGCGAACACCTGAGTTTCACCGCGGGTGAACACCGCGGAGCCGTGCGCGCGGGGGGAGATGCCCACCTCGGTCCAGATGGGGCGGATCTCGTCGGTGGCGCGGCCGTCGATGCGCACGCCCTCGCTGATCACCATGCCGCGCATCTCGACCTTCAGGATCTTCTCGCACACCTCGGCGGCCTGGGCCTC
>VGRQ01000189.1 GCA_016875315.1 Deltaproteobacteria bacterium
TGGCGCCAGCACGCGGGCCTCGCCGACCCGGAGCTGCGCGGCCGCCTCCACGCCCTGGCCGACGCGCTCGAGTCGGTGGCCAGCCATCCCGACGCCGCCGAGGGCATGGCGGCCTTCTTCCAGAAACGCGAGCCCTGCTGGGCCACCGAGGAGTGAGCGTGTACGCCAAGCCCAACCAGGACCCGTCCCGCGCCGCGATGATCACCTGCGCCCTCTCCGGCGTGGTGGCCAACCGCGCCCAGTGTCCCGCCATCCCCTACACGCCCGAGGAATACGCCGCCGAGGCCCGGCGCGCCTACGAGGCCGGCGCCGCCGCCGTCCACATCCACGCCCGGACGCCCACCGGCGAGCCGAGCTTCGAGGTGGAGGACTACCGCGCCATTCGCGACGCCATCGTGGCGGAGTGCCCGGTCATCATCAACTTCTCCACCGGCGCCGTGGGCGTGAGCGTGGAGAAGCGGCTGGCCTACCTCGACGCCGTGCGCCCGGCGGTGGCCGCGCTCAACATGGGCTCGATGAACTACGCCAAGTGGAGCGACAAGCGCCGCGACTTCGTTTTCGACTTCGTGTTCCAGAACCCCATCGCCGAGATCCGGGCCCTGCTCGCGGCGATGAACGAGTGGCAGATTCGCCCGGAGTGCGAGTGTTTCGACACTGGGCACGTGGGCACGCTCTACCCGCTCATCGAGATGGGGATGCTGCGCGCGCCGGTGCAGGTGTCGCTCATCATGGGCGTGGTGGGCGGCATCCCGGGCACGGTGGAAAACCTGATGCACCAGGTGGGCCAGCTGCCGCCGGGGTCGGACTGGGAGGTGATCTCCCTGTCACTCGACCAGTGGCGCCTGCTCGCGGCGGCGGCGGCCATCGGTGGCAACGTGCGCGTGGGGCTGGAGGACAACTTCTACCTGTCGCCGGGGCAGATGGCGCGGAGCAACGGGGAGCTGGTGGAGAAGGCGGCGCGGATGCTGCGCGACATCGGGCGACCCATCGCCGGCGTGGACGAGTGCCGGGCGCGGCTGGGGCTCGCCTACCCGTAGGGGGCTACTCCTCGCCGGGGGGATCGCCCAGGTCGCCGGGACCCTCGCTGTCGAAGGCGTCGCGCTCGTCGATCCACGGGTCGCCGACCATGCCCACCTCGGGGGCGGGCGCGGACCGCCCCGCGCAGGCCCGGGCGGCGTAGCCCCTGGGGTCGCGAACGTGTGGATCGTCATCGCGACTCTCGAAACGTTCCCATGTGCCGCTGATGAGGCGCTCGTGCGGATAGTAGCTCGCCTTGTAGAGCAGGGGATCGCTATCGGCCGCCCAGAGGCCGAGGTAGTAGTAGCGAACCCCCAGGCTCTTGCACAGCTCGATCTCCTTGAGCACGCTGTAGACGCCGAGGGCGCGCCGCGAGAGCGAGGGGTCGAAGTAGTGGTAGGCCGAGTTGGCCGACACGCGCCCGATGTCGAGCAGGCTGAGGCCGATGAGCTGATCGGCCTCGAAGTAGCGGACCTCGACGGTGGGCGCGCACGTCTCGACCAGCCACTCGTGGTAGCCGAGGGGATCCTTGCGCGAGTAGCTGGTGAGCAGGCCGCGCACGCGACGGTGGCGGTTCCACAACATCACCCGGCGGCGGCTCAGCGCCGGTGGGCCCATCTCCACCCTCAGCTCGCCCTCGTTGCGCTTCCACGCGCGCCGCTGGGAACGCGAGGGGCGAAAGTCGTTGACGTCGATCCGCACCGGCTCGCAGGCCGCGCAGAAGGGGCACTCGGTGCGAAACACCGTGCCGCCCACCCGCTGGTCGCCCTCGTCGAGGAGCAGGTCGAGCTGCTCCGGCGTGAGGGACTCGACGGGCGCGCGCGCCGGGCACCGCGCGATCTGGCCGGCACGATACACGCAGGCCTCGAAACGGTCCTGGACGATCCGGGTCTCGGGACGGGTCACGACGACGCGGTCGCTCGACATCCCGCCTAAGGTAGCGGCTGGAAGGCCCCGCCGGGGAGGAAATCCGCGGGAGGTGGACTACTCGGCGCCGAACAAGCGGGCGAAGAGATCGACCACCCGGTCGAACCAGTAGCCCCACTGGTAGTCGAAGAGAGGGCCACCGAGGCCCTCCTCGTCCATGCCGCCGCTCGCGCCGGTGTCCCCGGCACCGCTGTCGCCGCCGCCGCCGGCGCCCGTGTCGACGCTGCCGCCGCCAGAGTCGATGGCGGTATCGCCGCCGCCCGTGTCCCCACCACCGGTATCGCCCCCGCCCGTGTCGCCGCCGCCGGTTTCCCCGGTGTCGCCACCGCCGGTGTCAGTACCCGTGTCGATGGCCGTGTCGATGGCCGTGTCGGTGTCGGTGTCGGTGTCGGTGTCGGTGTCGGTGTCGGCGTCGCCCGAGTCGGAGTCGCGCACGGGGTTGTCGATCGTCAGATCGGCCGCCTCGGAGTACTTGCCCTCGGGAACCTCGCCCACGCAGGCAGACAGGGCGAGCACGGCAGGAAGCAGCATCGGGAAATCTCCGGCCGCCACGCTAACCCAGCCGCCGCCGTTCCGCCCGGGGCATCACCGTCGCCCGGCGCCCACCACCTCGAGGACGGCGCGCAGCCGGGCGTCTTCCTCCCGCGCGCCCGACAGCACCCCGGCCACCTCGGCCTCGATGCTCGCCACGTCGACCTCGATCTCGCTCGCCACCTTCATCGCGGCGTTGGCCGCGGGCGACTCGGTGAGCCGGGCCGCCCGCTCGGAGAGCGCCCGCCGCTCGGCGTACATGCGCGCCGTCTCGAGCTCCGCCTCCAGCCGCGCGAGCCGGGCGCGCAGGTCGGCGAGGATGCCGTCTACCCGCTCCGCCTGGCCGCTCTCGGCGCCGATCGCCGCGTCGAGCCGCTCGGTCTCCGGGTCGAGCTCGTCGCGCCCGAGTTTCCGGTTGGCCACCCGGATCCCGTCTCGCGTCCGGGTCATCTCGTCGGCCCGGGCGCGACAGGCCGCCCCGGCCGCCTCGACCTCGGCGATGCGCAGCAGGAGGTAGTCGCGATGGGGCACGTTCTCGACGAGCATCTCGCCGTGGATCTCGATGAAGGTACGGCCGAGGACGGCGCGGAGCAGGCGGTGCGCGCGCCGCGCGAGCCGCTGCGCCCGCTCCCCGGGGTGACGCGAGCCCGCCAGCCTCGCGATGGCCGCCCAGGCCTCGGAGGCGAAGGTCTCGCGCTCGCGGCACTCCGCCGACCAGGCCTCGACGGTGGCCACCAGCTCGCGCACCTGCCGCCCGTGCTCGTTCTCGCCCTGCGCCAGCGTCCACAGGCCGGCCCGCCGCAGGGACCGTTCCCACTCCGCGGGGGCGTCGGTGGGGTCGAGTCGCCACAGTAGCTCGTGATCGAGCACCAGCCGGGCGGGGGCCGATCCACTGTCACTCACGACGAAATCCCGCTCCCCCGGGTGGTGCAAAGTCCCCGGGGGTCATAATCCCGCGCCATGCGCGTGCTTGGCATCAGTTGTTTCTACCACGACGCCGCCGCCTGCCTCGTGGACGAGGGCCGCATCGTGGCCGCCGCCACCGAGGAGTCCTTCTCGCGGGTGAAACACGACTCGGGTTTCCCCACGCGCGCCATCAACTACGCGCTTCGCGAGGGGCACACCGAGATCGGCAAGATCGACGCGATCATCTACTACGACAAGCCGATGAAGAAGTTCGCCCGGGTTATCCACACCCACCTCGACCACTTCCCTCGCGGCCTCGGGCCCTTCGTCCGCAAGATGCCCCACGTCATCAGCACCGAGCTGCGCGTGCCGAAGGTGCTGAAAGACCAGCTTGGCTACACCGGCCCGCTGCTCTACAGCGAGCACCACCTGAGCCACGCCGCGAGCGCCTTCTACTGCTCGGGCTGGGACGAGGCCTCGATCCTCACCGTCGATGGCGTGGGCGAGTGGACGACGTCGAGCTGGGGCGTGGGCCGGGGCAACGACATCCAGCTCATGGGGGAAACGCGCTTTCCCCACTCGCTGGGCCTGCTCTACTCGGCGATCACCTACTACCTGGGCTTCAAGGTCAACTCCGCCGAGTACAAGGTGATGGGGCTGGCCCCCTACGGCGAGCCCCGCTTCGTCGATCAGGTGCGCCAGCTCATCCACGTGGCCGACGACGGCAGCTTTCGCCTCGACATGTCGTACTTCGAGTTCGAGCGCGGCCAGCGGATGTACAACGAGAAGCTGGAGAAGCTGTTCGGACAGCCCACGCGCCCGCTCGAGGGCGCGGAGCTGTTGCAGTTCCACAAGGACGTGGCGCGATCGCTGCAGGTGATCGTCGACGAGGTGATGGTCAAGCTGGCCACGCACATCGTCACCCAGACCGGCGCGCGGAAGCTCTGCCTCGCGGGCGGGGTGGCGCTCAACTGCGTGGCCAACGGCGAGATCCTGCGACGCGCCCCGGTGGACGACATCTTCATCCAGCCCTCGGCCGGCGACGCCGGCGGCGCGATGGGCGCGGCGCTGTTGTTGTGGAACGGGCTCCTCAAGAAGCCGCGCCTGCCCCGGCTTCCCACCGCCTACCTGGGCCCGGCCGAGTCCGACGCCGAGATCCAGGCCACCCTCGACCACTACGGCGCGAAGTACGTGCGGCTCGACCGCGAGGAGCTCCTCCAGCGCACCTGCGATCTCCTCGAGGCCGGGAAGGTGGTGGGCTGGCACCACGGGCGCATGGAGTGGGGGCCGCGGGCCCTGGGCCACCGCACCATCCTCGGCGACCCTCGCCACCCGGAGATGCGCACCATCATCAACATGAAGATCAAGATGCGGGAAGGGTTCCGTCCGTTCGCGCCGAGCGTGCTGGAAGACCAGGTGAGCGAGTGGTTCGAGATCGACCGCCCCTCGCCCTACATGCTGCTGGTGGCGCCGGTGAAGGCCGGCAAGACCCCGCTCCCGTCGATCACCCACGTCGACAACAGCGCGCGCATCCAGACCATCAACCGCGAGCAGGACGCCCTCTACTACGACTTGATCCAGCAGTTCTTCCGCCGCACCGGCGTTCCCGTGGTGATCAACACCTCGATGAACGTGCGCGGCGAGCCCATGGTGTGCACCGCCGACGACACCTACCGCTGCTTCATGCGCACCGAGATGGACGCCCTCGTGTGTGGCCCCTTCGTGATGCTGAAGGAAGAACAACCAGCGTTGAAACTCAAATCTGCCGCCGAGGAGTTCGGCCTCGACTAGCAGCCTCCGAGGGGGATACGCCCGCGTGCCTCCCCTGGGTGCGTGATGCCGGAGTCGGTACAGAAGCTTGGATTGATCTTCGGCCTGCTCACGGCCATCGCGCTGGTGGTGCGCATGCTCCCGAGGGTGGACATGGGGCACTCCGACGCCTTCAGGCGTCGCCGGGTGATGAACTGGGTCCCGCTCGGGCTCGCCTACGCCTTCCTGTACTTTGGCCGCTACAACCTCTCGGCCATCGCCGGGGAGCTCGACAAGGCCGGCATCCTCGCCAAGTCGGTGTTCAACGAGATCGACGGCTACGGGGCATGGGTGTACGGCATCGCGTTCCTGATCAACGGGCCCCTGACCGACCGTTTCGGCGGGCGCCTCACGATGATCGTGGCGACGGCAGGCTCGGCGCTGGTCAACGCTGGGATGGCCTGGGCGGTGGGCCAGGCCGGCCCGGGCGACGGCGACGAGCTGAAGACACGGTTGCTCGTGCTCAACTGCGTCAACATGTACTTCCAGAGTTTTGGCGCAGTGAGCATCGTGAAGGTGAATGCGCCCTGGTTTCACGTGCGCGAGCGCGGCGTGCTCGGCGGTTTGTTCGGGATCCTCATCTCGCTGGGACTCTACTTCTCCTACGACTGGAGCCTCGGCCTGGCCAAGGCCTTCTCCTTCGACATGGCGTTCTGGGTGCCCTCGGTAGTGCTCGTCGGTTGCGTGCTCAGCACCATCTTCCTCGTGCGCGACTCGCCGGCGCATGCCGGCTTCAGCGACTTCGACACGGGCGACGCGTCGAGCGGGCAGCAGGCGGCGCTCTCCTTCGGCGAGGTCACCCGGCGGATGTTCTCGCAGCGAGTCATCTGGATCATCGTCGGCATCGAGTTCTGCTCGGGCTTCCTGCGGCAGGCGGTGATGAAGCAGTACCGGCTCTACGCGCGGGCGGTGGGCGAGGGCGAGTCGCTGGTGTACGAGAATTGGGGCCTGCTCCTCTGCATCGCCGGCATCACCGGCGGCGTGTTCGCCGGCTTCATCTCCGACCACGTCTTCGGGTCGCGACGCGGCCCGGTGGCCAGCGTGCTCTACGGGGGGCTCCTGCTCGGCACCGTCGGCGCCTTCTTCACGCTCGGCCACCCGGCGCTCGGCTGGTCGGTGGTGTTCATGTCACTCTGCGTCATCGGCGTGCACGGCATGCTCTCGGGCACGGCCTCCATGGACTTCGGCGGCAGCAAGAACGCCGGCCTCGTCACCGGCATCATCGACGGCTTCGTGTACCTGGGCACCGGCACTCAGGCGCTGCTCTACGCGTACACGCTGCCCACCGGCGAGGCCGCGAAAGACCCGCTCAACTGGTCGGTGTGGCCCGGCAGCATGCTGCCGGTGGCCGCCGTGGGCCTGGTGCTCTGCGCGACCATCTGGAACGCGCGGCCGAAGAAGCACAACGCCCACTAGCGACTACTCGACGCGTGCGCCCCGCCGCTGCCCGTCGTCGGAGAAGCCCCGGGCCTTGCCGTAAGCCACGGCCGCCTCGAAGTCGTTGAGGCCCACCGGCGCCGGATCCACCGGCTGGACACCGAGAAACTTCTCCCATTGATCCACGATGTACGACGTGGCTGCCGCAGTGTAGGTCCGGGCGAGATCGATCGGCTGCCCCCCTACGCTCACCGCCACGAGCTCGGGGGCGCCCGAGTTCATCCGGTAGGTCCACGTGGCCCCGGAGATTGACAGGAAGGCGCGCGACTCGGTGGCGTCGGCCGCCGCGTTGCGCAGCAGCATCGCGACCACCTGCTCGCCGGTGATCGGGAAGGTGTAGACCGCGTTCTCGAAGGGAAAACACTCGAAGAGCGAGCGGCGCGTGACCTCGCCGGCCTGGATCTCGCTGCGAAGGCCGCCGCCATTGTAGAGGGCAAGATCGGCGCTGGAAGCCATGCGCAACGCGTCGGTGATCCAGCGCCCGAGGGCGCTCTCGTGGTGGTAGGACTTGTCCAGCTTGGCCGGCGCGCGCGCCAGGACCTCGCCGTAGATGCTGTCGATGTTCTTCTGGTAGTGGGCCGCCATCGCGGCCACCGACTCGTCGGCGCTCACCACGGCCGTCTCGGGCGACAGGTCGCGTAGCTCGTAGCGGAACGCGGCGATGGCGTCGTTGGCGACATCGACCTCGACCACGCCCAGCTGCCGGTTGTAGCTCCCGGCCTGCACGATCCAGGTGTCGCCCACGCGCCCCGCCTCCTTCATCGGCGTGTGGCTGTGGCCGCCGACGATGAGGTCGAGCCCCGGCACGGCGGCGGCGAGCTTCTTGTCGTCGTCGAGGCCGATGTGGGTGAGGGCCACCAGCAGGTCGGTGTCGGGGTCGAGACGGGCGGCCTCGGCGCGGACCGCCTCGGCGACGGGCAGCGGCGACATCCGGGCCCAGTCCCTCGGGCTGACCAGCGTCCGGAGCGAGTCGGTGGTTGCGCCGATCACGCCGATGCGCACCCCGTTGACGGCGAAGACGTGGCTGAAGGCCTGGTTGGGGAGCAGCGCCTCCTTGCCGGACTTGTCACGGAGGTTGGCGCTCAGTGTGACGACGGTGGACTTGCCCGCCAGCACCTTGAGGTTCTCGAGGCCCCGGTCGAACTCGTGGTTGCCCACCACCCAGGCGTCGTAGCCAAGCGCCTCCATGAACCGGAGCATGGGCGTGCCACGCGCGCCCTCTTCCTCAAGCGCGGTGAGCGGCGTCCCGGTGAGAATGTCGCCGCCGTCGAGGAGAAGCGTGTTTTCCCTGCCCTTGGCCTCGCGGATGGCGCGCACCTCCTGCTCGAGGCGCACGAAGCCGCCGATGGCCGGCTCGCCGGGCAGCCAGTCGGCGCGCTCGGGCAGGTAGTGGCCGTGCAGGTCGTTGGTGTGGAGGATGGTGACGTGCCCCGGCGGCGACAGCGGCTCGGGCTCCTTCTTGGGACAACCCGCGAAGATCGCGAGCCCGAGCAGGGGCAGCCAGGGGCGCATCTACGCCAAGCCAGCGGCGGCCTTCACCGCCTTGATCAGGGGGAAGACGTCGTCGTGGTCGATGACGCCGTTCTTCTTCCACACCACGGTGCCGTCGGGGGCGATCACCTGCGTCTGGGGGATGAGCTCGCTATCCAACTTCAAGGCAGAGAAGAGCTGGCGGGGCTCGCCGTCGAAGAGCACGCTCCCGTAGCCCACGCCCACCGAGTCGGCGAAGGAAGCCACTCGCCTCGCGCGCTCGTCGGCGTCGCCTGGGTGGTCGAACAGGTCCCACGACACGCCCAGGAACTCGCCGATGTCGGCCACGCCAGCGGCGGCGCGCACCAGTCGCGGCAGCTCGTCGACGCAGGGATCGCACCAGCTGGCCCAGTGGTTGACCACGATGGGCTTGCCGCTCGGGGTGAGGGCCCGCTTGAGCCCCTCGAGATCGACCGCCACGCAGCCGGTGACGGGGCGGGCGGGACCGTTGGCGGGGCGCGCCTTCTTCCGCGTGGCCCCCTTCTTGGCGCGCGACGCGGCGGGAGTCGAGGCGTCCGGCGGCGGCGCGGCGGCGGACACCGGCGCG